>CAITZN010000495.1 GCA_903896915.1 uncultured bacterium | reverse complement strand
CATGGTGAATTCCGGATTGTGACGGGTGGACAGGCCTTCGTTGCGGAAATTACGGTTGATCTCGAAGACCTTCTCGAATCCTCCCACCAGCAGTCGCTTGAGATAGAGTTCCGGAGCGATGCGCAGGAACAGGTCCATATCCAGTGCATTATGGTGGGTTTTGAACGGTTTGGCAGTCGCCCCGCCGGGGACTGGCTGCATCATCGGGGTTTCGACTTCCATGTAGCCGCGGTTGTTGAGGAACTCGCGCACCAGACGGATGATCTCCACCCGCTTTTTGAAAATTTCGCGCGCTTCGGGGTTGACGATCAGGTCGACATAGCGCTGGCGATACCGGGTCTCGACGTCGGTGAGACCGTGAAATTTCTCTGGCAGAGGTCGCAGTGATTTGGTGATCATCTGCATGGTGGTGGCCTCGAGCGATAGCTCTCCGGTCTTGGTCTTGAAGAGTTGTCCTTCGATACCGACGATGTCGCCGACATCCCATTTTTTGAACAGATCAAACACCTCTTCACCCAACAGGTCACGGCGGGCATAGACCTGGATACGGCTTTCGGCATCCTGGAGATGGAAAAAGGCGGCTTTGCCGAATTTGCGCATCGACATCACTCGGCCGGCAACGCGGTAGATAATGCCGCTGTCGTCGTGCGTCTCCGCTGTCAGAGGCATGCCCTGGGGCAGGATGGCACTGATCGGCTGGGGATTCTTGAAGGTGTTGCTGAACAGGTTGACCCCTGCTGCTGCCAGGGAGTCTGCTTTTTCACGGCGTTGCTTGAGGAGATTGCTTGTTGTTTCCATGTAGGTTTCTGGGTGAATAAAATTATGCCGGGAGCCCTGCCTGCAGATCGAAAGTTTGGTGCAATTCTGCGTGCAAGGAAAGGATATGGCGACGTTGCAATAAAAAAATCAAAATAGTGCGCGCTTCTGCTGATGTCAATTCCTTTCAAGGAGAGCGACAGATTCAATATGATGGGTCTGGGGAAACATGTCCACGGGGGTTATCTGCGTAAGCCGGTAACCCCCATCCGTGATCAGCCGAAGATCGCGGGCCAAGGTTGCCGGATCGCAGGAGATGTAGATAATCTGCTGCGGCTCGAGCTGAGGTAGGAGCGTTGAGGCTTTGCCCAATCCCTGGCGGGGTGGATCCAACAGGATGCAGTCGAATTTTTTATTGCGAGCGACCGATATCTTGAGGTGCTGCTCGACATTCTCGGCGATGAACGAGGCCTGCTTGAGTCCGGCTTCGCGGCGGTTGTGTTCTGCCCAGAGGATGCTTCGCTGGTTATGTTCAACGCCGGTCACCTGGGCGCCCATCAGCCCTAAGGGAATGGAAAAATTACCCATGCCGCAGAAAAGGTCCAGGGCTGCAAAAGGGGTGGGGCGGGTCGCCAGCAGGCCGAGGGCCAACTCAATCAATCGGTCGTTTTGTTGGGTGTTGACCTGGAAGAAACAGCGATGATCCCAATCGAGCTGGTAGGTGTGCCCCTGAATGGCAAAGCGCTGTGATGCTTCGATGGCGATGGTATCAGCATCTTTGGTGCGACCGGGTTTTTCGTGTTGGATCAGCACCTGGTCAATCAAGGGGGGGAGTTCACGGATCAGGTCGGCATCATGGGCTGACGGCAGGGTCAGGCGCGGTTGGAGCACGAGGATGATCCGATCGCTTGCCGGACAGTGGATCAGTTCCAGGGAGGCAAAAGAGTCCTTTAAGCGTTGCGGCCAAGCGTCGGCAACCAGGGCGCCGATGACTCGGTTGATCGGTTCGGTGGCCAACAGGCAGCGCTGGATAGGGACCACCTGATTGCTCGCTCGTTGGTGGAAACCGAGTCGTCCTGTCGGGTCGAGGTGCAGTCGTAACCGATAACGGTAGCCGAAGGGGGCGAGCGAGGGGAGGGCGGTAGCGGGTTGACCTTCAGGGAGTTCCAAGTGGGCACGCTCCAGCGTTTCAAGCAGGATCTGCTGTTTGTAATGCAGTTGCGCCGGGTAGGAAGCGTGTTGCAGGTCGCATCCGCCGCAGTCCTGGTAATAGGGACAGGGCGGCTCAATTCGTTCCGGGGTTGCGTTAAGAATCCGTACTAGTTGTGCTTCTTTATACCCTTTGTGCGTTTTGGTTTCGCGGACCACCACGGTCTCGCCTGGCAGGGTCGCGGGCACCATTATCACCATGCCGTCCGGGAGCGTGCCCAGCCCTTTGCCGCCGGTAATGATCTTTTTAATGACAAGTGTATGTTCCATTTGTACATTGTAGCAGTTTAATGCTACTATATTCAAGATATGATTGAAGAATTAAGCATAGATTCAAAGGGTGAGTGAGTGTGGGCACACAGGCCAGGGCCAAAATTCTGATTGTTGACGATGAACGGGTGCACCGGTTCATGTTGCGGTCTCTTTTTGCCGAGTGGGGTTGGGACGCTGAGGAGGCGGATGACGGCAGCACTGCTGTCGCCGCTGTCCACAAGGGGCCCTTTGACGCCCTGCTCATGGATGTGCGCATGACGACCATGGATGGCATGGAGGCTTTGAAACGAATTCATGTGATCAATCCGGCCATTCCGGTGGTCATTATGACCGCCTTTTCCTCGGTGGATTCCGCTGTTGCCGCCATTAAGCAGGGGGCGCATGATTATCTGACCAAGCCGCTTGATTTCGACCGACTACGGACCACGTTGGAGGTGGCCATGGGCCATCGTCAGCAGGAGGAGGAAACCCTTGAACTGGGCCAGCCTTTTGGCGACGAGGGTCGGATTATCGGCAAGTCCGCACCTATGCAGGATCTCTGGGATTTGATTGTGCATGTGGCCCCGACCGAAGCAACCGTGTTGATCAACGGTGAGTCGGGAACTGGCAAAGAGCTGGTAGCTGCGGCCTTGCACCATAAAAGTCTGCGGCACAAAGGGCCGTTTATCAAAGTCAACTGTGCGGCGTTGGCTGAAACCTTGCTGGAATCTGAGCTTTTCGGTCATGAGCGGGGGGCATTCACCGGGGCGGACCGTCGCCGGGAAGGACGGTTTGTTCAGGCGCATGGCGGCACCCTGTTTCTGGATGAGATCGGCGAAACCTCGTCCGGCATGCAGGTTAAGCTCTTGCGGGTTCTCCAGGAGCACGAATTGCAGCGGGTTGGGGGTCAGGAAACCATTAAGGTGGATGTTCGCATTCTTACCGCTACCAACCGCGATTTGAAGGGAGAGGTGGTCGCCGGCCGTTTCCGGGAAGATCTCTACTATCGCCTCAACGTGGTCGAGTTGGAAGTCCCGCCTTTGCGCCAGCGGCAGGCCGACATTCCGCTGCTTACCGCCTATTTTCTCCGCAGTTTTGCCCAAAAAAACGGGCGTCTGGTGAACGGTGTCACCCCGGAATGCATGGACGTACTCAATCGCTACCCTTGGCCGGGCAATGTGCGCGAGTTGGAGCATTCCATTGAGCGAGGGGTCATCCTTATGCGGGGTGATTATCTGGATATCAATGCTCTGCCTCTGACAATTCAACGGTGGGCTGGGATGAACGCTCCCAAAGAGATTGAGGAGCCCGCCACCTTGAAGGAGGCGGAAAAAGTTCTGATTCTCAAGACTTTAGAGGAAACGGGCGGCAATCGGAGCGAGGCAGCCCGTCGTTTGCAGATAACCCGCAAGACGCTCTTGAACAAGCTGAAGAGTTATAATATAAGCTGAAACCTCAAAGGGGATGCTGCGCAGGCAATTGCCTGGAAAAAACAGGGAAAAACATTGCGACCGTTTTTCTGTGCACACGTCCCCATAAGCCACCATCATTCAATGCTATGCCTCTCCTCCCAATAAAGAGAACGCCAGAGTTGCTGCAGGCCGCTTATATGGTCAGCCGGTTCCTCCTCCAGGAACGGGATCTGGCCAACATGCTCCAGGGTATCTGCGATCGACTGGTGGTCGGTGGGCTCAATCAATCGGCTTTGCTGGTGCTGCTCGATCAGGACTCGGGTGGTGTGATTACCGCAGATGCCGGTTCTGGTGAGCGTTTTAAGCCGATCATGGCACGGCTCCGAGAAGGGCAATTGTCGGAGTGTGGAACGCAAGTGCTGCAGGCGGAGGAAGGAGAAACATTCCTTTGTACCGAATGTCAATGCGGTGCCTGTTCCGATGCAGAGGGGCAGAGCGCCTCCCGGGTCCTCTGTGCTGCCATTCGTTGCAGCCCCGGATTTTTCGGCTTTCTGGCGCTCCAGTTGCCGCCAGGTGTCGAGCCTACGGCCCTTGAGTGTCAGATTGTTGCTGATTTGGCCGAATCTGTCACCTTGGCTCTGCGGCAGCTTTTTGCCGAGGAGGCTGCAAAACAAAGGGAACAGGAGCTGCGGCGGATCGAGGAGCGCTACGAACTGGCCTTGCACGCCTCTCAGGCAGGCCTGTGGGACTGGAATATCAAGACTGGTGAAATGTATACAAGTCCTGATCAGTGGGAGTTGCTCGACTATCGGGACAACAATGGCGGGGATACGGCTGCAGCTCGGCGTTTTATTCATCCTGACGACCGGGACAACGTTTTGACTTTGCTCAATGAACATCTGACCGGCAAGACCGATGAATACCGGATCGAGTACCGAGTCCGGGAGGAAGATGGCGAATGGACCTGGTTCCTTGATCGTGGTCGGGTGGTGGAAAGGGACGAAAACAACATGCCGGTGCGCATGACCGGCACCCATCAGAACATCAGCCTGCAGAAAAAACAGGATCAAGCGGTTGCCGTAGTGCAGCAGCAGTTGCACGCTGCTGTTGACTATGAACGGAATTTTCTACAGACCGTGATCGATAGCGCTGGCGATCCGGTTATGGTTATCGACCTCGACTTCAATCTTCTGTTGATCAATCAGTCCGCAGCCCGCTTGGTCCAGGGTAACGGGGATATCGCTTTGATGGGGGGGCAGAAGTGTTACCGCTTATTCTGCGGTGCGGATGTGCCCTGTCAGGATCTTCGCTTCCCTTGCCCAGTAGCCGAAGTCAAGGCTCATCACCGGTCGTTGAAACTGATTCATAATCCCTATCACGGCAATGGCGTCAACAATGTGTTTGAACTCGAAGTCTCGCCGCTCAAAGACTCTCAAGGGGAGCTTTACGGGATTATCGAGGTGGCCCGGGATATCACGGATCGGTTGCGGATTGAAAAGGAGTTGCGTGATAGCCAGTCAAATCTATATCGCCTGGCTCACCATGACACGCTGACCGGCCTGCCCAACCGGCTGCTGTTCCGGGATCGTCTCAACCAGGCCATCAGTAAGGCCGGGCGCAGTCGGACCGGCGTGGCGATTCTTTTTCTCGATCTCGACCGTTTCAAGGTGATTAACGACACGCTCGGCCACGACATCGGTGATGCTTTGCTCATCGAGGTGGCGGTTAGGCTGCAGCGGCAGTGCCGTCAGTCCGATACGGTGGCAAGGTTGGGTGGCGATGAATTCATTTTCATTTTGGAAGATGTCGGCAACCGTGAGGATGCCTCCGTGGTTGCCGCTAAGATCATGGCCGCTTTGACCGTGCCGGTTTTTATCAGGGGGCACGAACTCAATATCACCACCAGTATAGGGATTTCCCTCTTCCCGGACGATTCCCGTGAGATTGAGGAGGTGCTTAAGTTTGCCGACATGGCCCTGTATGCCGCCAAGGCAGTGGGCCGGAGCAATTTTCAGTTCTACCGGCAGGGTATTCCGCAAGCTGTTCAGCAGCCTCAGTTTGACGATCAGCAGTTCCGGGTTGCCATCGAAACGGGACAGCTGTTTCTTGACTATCTGCCGCAGTATGAATTGAGCAGCGGCAATATTGTCGGTATTGAATCGTTCTTGCATTGGAATCATCCTCAAATGGGCCTGCTGCAGCCGGATGCATTTATCCCGGCGGCCCATGAGTGCGGTGTACTGGCAGAAGTGAGTGCATGGCTGATGCGTGAGGTCTGTCGTTTTCTGAAATCCTGGCAGCAGCAAAGGGGGCGGTGGCTACCGGTGACGGTTAATATCGCCTTCCGGCAGTTGTTGGAGCCAGATTTTCTTACCATGGTCGAGCAGGTAACCTCCCAATACGAAATTCCGGCGGCTATGCTGGTTTTTGAGCTGCGCGAGAGGGAGGTCAATGATGCCACGGTTCAGGGGTTGGAGAGTATCGAGAAGTTGGGCAGTGTTGGCCTAGGTCTGGCAGTGGATGATTTCGGCGCTGACCGGTGTTCCTTGTCCCGTCTGCAGCATTTGCCACTCCGGCGCCTCACCATAAACCGTGAGCTACTCAGCAATGTGCCGACGGACCAGAGGGCCGCAACCTTGGTGGCGGCCATCATCGGGCTGGGGCATTCTCTTGGCTTGCTCGTTCTTGCCGATGGTGTTGAGCAGGATGCTCAGCTGGCCTTTCTTCGCCTGCACGGCTGCGATCAGGTTCAAGGATCGCTGTTGTCGCCCCATTTAACCGGTGATAAAGTGTTGTCGCTGCCTTTGGCCCACGAAAAGGTCGATTGACGCATTCCTTCCCCTATGGTATGAAACCCGCTTGTTTTTTTCGTGAAACGCAGATCCTTTCTTTCCTGTGAAGGTCGTCGGAAGACGATGCTGCATTTTGCAACCAATCCTATAATTCTTGAGCATATTTCTTAATGCGTACTGATATCTTGCACAT
>CAITZN010000494.1 GCA_903896915.1 uncultured bacterium | reverse complement strand
GCCCTGGATAAGGCCGGCAAGGAGAAAGATAAGACTGGAAAGCAGGAAGACTGTCATGGGAATAGTCGGATGCTGGTAGCCATTTGTAGAGTAATGGGTGTGCACCCTGGGATGCTTTAATCGTAATGATTATAGATGGAAATTCGATACAATGGCAACCTTTATCCCGGAATGATTAGACTCGGCCTCAAGGCAACGGGCCTTTGTATAAGGCCGATCTTGTCTTGTGCAATTCGTCACGCCATTAACACCTCCTCAAAATGGTTGAAATTCGATAGTGATTAGAAAAAAACGATTTTTGTTCGCGTTGAGTCGTCGTCGTATTGTAAGGTGGGATCGTAGCCGAGGATTATGCCAATACCGTGGTTGAAGGTTGGTGCCTTTTTCTGCGCCGTGAGATTTGGACCTTTGTGGTTCGTAATATTTTGTTGAGGAACGTATGAAAGTAGGAATTGTTGGGTTACCGCAAACGGGCAAGAAGACTCTTTTTCAGGTTTTGACTGGCACTAAGCTGCATGAGGTGACTGGTCCGCCGAAGCCAATCCCTGGGACGGCTGACATTGTTGACAAACGTTTTGATAGTCTAGTTGCCCTCTATAAACCGAAAAAAGAGACACGGGCTCGCGTCGACCTGGTGCTTCTGCCTAAAATGGAGCAGGAGGCGATTGCCAAGGGCGACATTTTTCGCGATATTAGTGACGTGGATGCACTCTGTCATGTGGTGCGCGCCTTTGAGGATGAGTCGATTTACCATGCAGCGGGTTCGGTTGATCCTTTGCGAGATGTCGAAACGGTCAATGCTGAGTTTCTGATGCATGATCAGATCTTCTTGGAAAAACGAATCGAACGTTTGGCAACGAGCCTGAAAAAAATAAAGGACGAGCGGCAAACCAAGGAGCTCGATCTGCTGAAACGAATGCTGGCCCATCTTGAGAACGAGCAACCGCTGCGTCTGATGGATTTTACGGAAGAAGATGAACTGTTGATACGAAGCTACCCGTTTATCACCCGGAAAGAGTTGATCCTGGTCTTCAATGTTGCCGAAGACCAGCATGATGATACCGCTCTCATCGAGTCAGTCCGCGAAATGTGTGCGGCCAGTAAGATGGAGGCAATGACGGTGTCGGCAAAGGTCGAGTCGGAAATAGCACTTCTTGACAGTGACGAAGAACGGCAGGAGTTCTTGCAGGATCTTGGTATTACGGTGCCGGCCCTGGAAGTCTTGACCGGATTGTGCCTGAAGGCGCTCGGGCAGATTTCATTTTTCACGGTGGGCCCGGATGAGGTGCGCCAGTGGCTTGTTCGTCTGAATTCGTCAGCGCCGAAGGCGGCCGGTGCCATTCATACAGATCTGCAGAAGGGGTTTATCCGAGCGGAAGTGATCAAGTATGATGAACTGATTGCCCACGGCAATGAGGCGGAACTGAAAAAAGCTGGCAAACTCTATGTGCAAGGCAAAGACTACACAGTCGTTGACGGTGACATCCTTAATATCCGGTTCAACGTCTGAGGCAGTCAGGCGGTTTGGAAGTGCCCATTTCTGGGCGCATATTGCACCGATCTAGATCGATTGTTTTCAGGGTAAAAAGGGGCCGAGTGCGATACTCAGGCCCCTTTTTGTCATCAGTATGGACTATTTAAGTGAATAGCGCAGCGTGTCAAGTGCCCGCCAAATGTCCGTTCCTTCTTCTTTTATGAGGGCTTTCCACTCCATAGTCACCTGCGTGTCCATGATGGTTACCAGGACATAACCGTAATGCCCTTCGTCATGATAGTCTTTGACGACCTTATCGCCTTCAGCATACTTCTGCTCTTTCCATTTGGTAAATGGCGCTCCTCCCGTACCTGGTAGCACCTGATAAATACTGTTCCCGCTCCGGTCGGCAATATGGGCGCGGTTATAATAATGATCGTGGCCGCAAAAATATATTTTTACGCCAGCCTTTCCTAAACTGTCCCAAAACGTGTCGCGGTCCTGGGGATACGAAGCAAGGGAGTCGGGATGCGAAACGCTGAATGCCGGATTATGGCCAAAGACAAAAATGTGGGGCAGCTTGTTCGCCTGTAACTCGGTATCCAGCCATGCTTGATTGACCTGAAGGGGGTTGACATATTGATCCACACCGACAATGAAAGCGTTGTGGTGGCTGAAACTGTACGTTAAGCCTTTTTCACCGTCCGGACCGTTGGCAGGAATCCATGGATCGTTAAAGGCCTCGAAATAAGCGATTTTCAGTTCCGGTATGGCGTTTATCGCCGGGGCATTCTTATTTGTTGGTGACCAAAGATCCTGTTCGTTATTCAAGTATGGGCCGGTTTCATGGTTGCCCCGCACGGGATATACTTTTATGCCGGCGGCATAGACGGGAGCCATTGCTTTTCGCCACGCCATTAACTGATCGAAGTATGCAGTTTCGATATATTTATAGCCATTTATCATGTCGCCCGGAACAATGACAAATTCGGCACCATCTTTGACGATTTCCTTGGCGATGGCGTTTACCACAACCTCGTTCACACCGCTTTTACTTAGATTCAAGGGGTTGTTATCGCCGCGAGTATCGCACAACACCGCAAATTTCCAAGGTCCCGATATTTGTCCGCTGCTACCTGCTGACCAGGTCGCGACAATAGAGAGTTGCAGGACTATAAAAACCGTTAGCCAGAAGGTTTTTCTTCTCAAGTTCGTTGTATGCAAAATCTTCATCCTCTTGCGCCAAGATTAATGATTGAATCTTTATTTCTTAATAGTAATTACGGGGATAATTCTGTCCAGGCGTGCTGTTATTACGGTGGCGTCAAATCTAACTTTTCGGGGCTGCCTCACTGGCAGGAGAGCCTTTCAAATAAATACTTGATGCGGTGCATTAAAACGACAGGATTTTACATCGTCCGGTCAGGGCCGTGGGTAGCGTTTTGCCAGGCTCTGCACCGTATTCCGTATCTCGTCGACTAGCGATGGCGGTTCCAGCACCTGCGCCATTGCCCCCCAAGACAAAATCCACCGTTGCAGCTCCAGAAGATGGTTGACCGTCAGTGACAGGACCAGCGAACCGTCCGCATTGTCGGCGATGGTCTGGGAAGGATGCCATATTCTTTCCCGGATGTAGGCGGCGGCTGGGCGGGCAAACCATATTTTCACCTCGACATCGTCCTCACCCCAATGGATACCGAACTGACTGGCGGAGAGTTTCCTGAAGTCAAAATCCCCCGGCACCACAAACCGCTCCTGCTGTTTCCTGGCTGTTGCGATCCGTGCCAGGCTGAAGGTCCGTATGGCACTGCGCAGGTGGCAGTAACCCACCACATACCAGTCGCCCTCAAATCTCACACCATGAAAGGGATCGACCTGTCGCCACTCCGGGGCATTGCCTGGGCTCCTGTATTCAATCTCCAATCGGGTCGAGGTTCGCAGGCAATCGAGCACCGCGGCAAAGACCTCGGGCAGGATGATGGTCGAAAAAGGCGGGAACACAGTGAACAAGGATTGATCGTTTCCTGGCCTGGTCGCCACCTTTTCCGGCAGGGAATCCTCTATTTTGCTGAATACGGAGCGCAGGCTGTCATAGATGGGAGTGCCTTCATATTGCCCTAGCAGCTTGTCGGCCAGATAGATGGCGAACAGATCGCTTTCCCTGATGTTGATGGCTGGCAGTTGATACTGCTCCTCAGTGTAGAAATAGCCGCGTTCCTTGGCTGAATACTCCAGGGGCGCATCCAGCTCGTAGCGGAGGTAGTCGAGATCGCGCTGGATGGTCTTGGAGCTGGTCTCCCATTCTTCAGCCAGGGTATTGCGGTTAGGGAACCGCTTTTCCCGGATTTTTCGGTCAATAAAAAGCAGACGTGCATGCTGGGGTTTGTATTTTGCCATCAGAGTTGTGAAAATTTTTTAATTATTTTTTTGGTGGGACGCTATTTGTCCCACCACCTAGAGTAACGTAGAGGCATGAGAAACACCAAACCCTTTTTCATCAGGAGGAAAAGAACATGGGATACGTCATTGCTTATCTGCTGTTTGCGGTGGTTGTCGATCTGCTGCTGGAGCTAGTCGATCCGGAGAAGCACCGTCACACAACAATCGCCATCCACAGGCGTTTATGGAATGACAGCCTTTTTGATTGTCGGTCAAGGGGATACATAACGGATGCGGCCATGACCAGGCAGGCCCATCGCCGGCTCGCCGCACCTTTGAAAGGTTTATGCAGGAGATGAGTAGCAATGTGAAGATGCCTGCCTCGACGTACGAGTTGTAACCCACAATGTGCCAGGGCACAGAAGGCTTTCGATGTTGTCACCGCTGGCGCCAAAAACTGTTTTTCTAGCCGGGATGAGCAGGGAAACTGATCAGCTATAGCTCTGCTCGTGAACCCCCTTGCAGCACAAGGCTTTTTCCATCACTCACAAGAAGTTATTGACTAAGCCCCTGTTCTTTTATAGGAACTGCCCTTGTGATTGTGATAGTGGGACCGTGGGCTGAGATGGCTGGATGTTGAGCAGGGGTAGCGAAGAGGTGTATTTCTGCTCTTTTTTGATACGAGGTAACCTTGGCGGGAACGAAATTGGATCGAATCGACCCTCCCGCTCACTCCTTTTTCCCCGTGCCGCTGGCCAGCCAGAAAAGCGCCTTTTTTTATCAAGAGGTCATTACGGGAAATGGATTCAGCGGGAAGACGGTGCGACGTTATTTGGATATATTACCAACCTTGCCACCGCAAAAGATATGACTCTCCCCACTTGTCCTTGTCCCATCTATCGCCTTTTCATGACCGTGCCGACGAAGAACTCATCGCCACTTATTGGCGCCACTCAACTCATTGAATTCTGATCCCCAATGCCTCAATCGCGCAATTTTTTTGTCGAATTTCTTCGGTTGACGAAGAAGTTCTGGTGCTCGAATCGAAAAACGAAGATACGGGCCACAGTCTTCCTCCTGGCGTTCCTGACCCTGATGCAAATGGCCATGGCTGTGTTGTTTACTCAGTGGAGCGCGGACTTGTTCAACGCTCTGGAGCAGCATTCCATGCGCGGCCTCATAACCCAGGTCGGCATGCTCGCGATCCTCTTTGTTGCCGACGTGATTCTTACCGGATCGCATCTGGCTATCAAACGCAATCTGCAGATTCAGTGGCGCGACTGGATGACGGAGTATGTCTTCTCCCGCTGGATGCGGGCTGGCCGCCATTACTTGATCACCCATCTGCCGGGTGAACACGACAACCCGGATGGCCGCATCGCCGAGGATTGCCGTGTCGCCGCCGAGTCGGCGGTCGTCATGGGCCACTCACTGTTTTACTCCATTTTGTTGCTGGTCGGCTTTACGCAGGTGCTCTGGTCGCGCTCGGGGGTGGTGACGCTTGACCTGGGATTTGCCCAAATTCCCATCTACGGGCACCTGATCTGGATCGCGATCATCTACTCGGCGTTGGCCTCCTGGCTTGGTTGGCGAGTGAGTCAGCCCCTGACTGGCGCCACCAATGCCAGGCAGTCGGCAGAGGCGAACTTTCGTGCCAGCCTGATAGAGGCGCAGGAAAATAGCCAGGCCATCGCCCTGATCCATGCTGAGAGCTGTGAACGGCATGCATTTCATGAGTTGTTCCGTAAGTTACGGGTGGTATGGGACGTGCAAACCGCGGCATGGCGAAATATCGTGATGTTCGGTGATGGCTATTCCGTGCTGAACATGGCCTTTCCGCTCCTGATTTCCGCTCCTCGCTACATCTTGGGAAAAATAACCCTGGGCGCACTGATGCAATCCGCTCAGTCCTTCCAGCATATGGTCGGGGCCCTCTCCTGGCCGGTCAACAACCTAGGGGGAATTGCTGAGTGGCGTGCCTCGGTGGAACGCATTCTGAGTCTCCTGAAGGTGTTGGACAATGTGGACGAGGAGCTTGCCAAGTCGGACCATTGGATTCAGGTGAAGAGCTTTGATCGACCGGTATTGGCTTTCCGCGATCTCAGTATCGTCAAATACGACGGGTCGGTAGTGGCCCAGGACATCAACATGGAGATCGGCAAGGGCGAACATGTCTTGATCACCGGCAACGCCTTTGCCGGGGCAAAACTGTTCCGCGCCATTGCAGGTATTCGCCCCTGGGGCAGCGGCGTCATCGAACTCCCTAACCAGGGCCGCCTCTTCTTCATGCCGCCCCGGCCGCATCTGCCCACCGGCACCCTGCGCAACGCCATCTGCTATCCTTCTTCCCGCCGGGTCTTTACCCAGGAACAAATCGAGCAGGCGCTGCGTTTGGCAGGTATTGAACACCTGATCGATCAGCTCGACCAGAGGGATAATTGGGGCACCACCCTGGCGCGTGAGGAGCAGCAACGCTTGGGCATGGTGCGTCTGCTACTCAACCGGCCCCAGTGGATATTCCTGGAGGAAGCTTTCGACTCTCTGGATACCCAGGGCGAGGAACAGATGCTGCACCTGATCTGCGAGCAGCTCCCCGAGGCCACCCTGCTCGCAATTTCCCGTATGCCGAACGGCGCCTCTTTCTACTCACGCCGTTTAGCCCTGTAAAATCCTCTTCAGGAGACCTGCTATGTCAATCTCAACGGTTCACGAAAGTGGCAGCAAACTACGTGGCGTCAATCTTGGCGGCTGGCTGGTGTTGGAGAAGTGGATCACACCCAGTCTGTTTGAGGGGCTGCAGGCCAACGACGAAACCTCTTACTGTGTCGAGCTAGGCGAGTCCGAGGCAACGCGGTGCCTGCATCACCACTGGAACACCTTTATCACCCGCGACGACTTTGCCTGGCTGCAACGTGCCGGCATCAATGCCGTGCGTCTGCCAATCGGCCACTGGCTGTTTGGCAAGGACTATCCCTATCATCGCAGTTACCAGGAGGTTCGCTATCCCTATGTGGTAGGAGGGCTGGATATCGTTGACCGGGTTTTCCAGTGGGCCGGGGAGTTTGGTCTGAAAGTGGTCCTTGATCTCCATGCGGCGCCGGGTTGCCAGAACGGCTTCGACAACGGGGGTATTCTGGGCGTTTGCGAGTGGCATACGAAGGAAGATTACATCCAGCATTCTCTGGATGTGCTGGAGCGCCTGGCAGAGCGCTACAAAGATCATCCGTCGCTGCACGGCATCCAGGCGCTCAACGAGCCGACTTGGGATATCCCGACCGAGCTGCTGAAGCGATTCACCCTGGAGGCCTATCACCGTATCCGCCGTCACTGCCCCCCCGAGCGGGTGACGGTGGTGTTCCACGATGGCTTTCGCAGCTTTCGAGAGTATGAAGGGTTTCTTCAGGAACCGGAGTTCCGCAACGTGGCCATCGATATCCACCGCTATCAGTGCTTCTCTCCAGACGACAACAATCTGGACATCTTTGGCCACATCCGTAAGAGCGCCGTGGGCTGGTGCAATGAGGCGGACGAGATCATTCGTGAGTCTGGTTATCAGGTTTACTGCGGCGAATGGAGCCTGGG
>CAITZN010000493.1 GCA_903896915.1 uncultured bacterium | reverse complement strand
TGTATTTGGAAGGCTATTGGCAATCTTAATCCTTTTCTTAAATAGAGGATCATTCAGTTTCTGAATGATTATCTCTAGGTGGCAGAGTCAACCTATTTCAGAGATATGGTGACTTTGGTTACGTGAAAATCGTGCTCGATTTGTGTTCTGTTAGCTTATTCGCTGCAGTAAGGTCGTTCTTCCATCCAAGCGCGTATCGTCGGTTCAATCCAGTTCTCTAGTCCCTTGGATAGATAGAAACGTGGTGACAGCAGATCGTCACACGTAGTGATCTGCCCCTCATCCAAGGCGATCTGTGCCAAAGGAGTTTCCGGATAAATTCGGATTCCGATGGTCAGTTTCAGCATATCAAGTCCCAGAGAATCAGCAAAAGCAAGACTCTCTGAGATGGTTCTTTTCGTTTCGCCTGGTCCTCCAAACAAGAGAAATCCATTTCTTCGGATGCCATGCTCTTTAAAAAGAGTTGAGGCTACACGGACCTGGTCGACGACGAATTTCTTGTTGAGATTTTTCAGAATTTCCGGGCAACCGCTCTCGAATCCGAGACTTATTTCAACGCAACCGGCCTCTGCCATAAGCCGGACCATCTCATCATCCACAA
Organism: uncultured bacterium; assembly: GCA_903896915.1. GTDB lineage: Bacteria > Desulfobacterota > Desulfobulbia > Desulfobulbales > Desulfobulbaceae > Desulfobulbus. Next base: position 3,556 of record CAITZN010000493.1, on the reverse strand, counting down.
ATCCGGGATAGAGGATACATCGCCAATGGATGTCCAACCTGGCGGAAATTATTGCCCTGCAAAGCTCCTTCGCGAACGTTGGTGGTATATTGAAGGTGTTGTCAACGAAGTAAAAACGGCTAAAACCGGCCGCAACCTGCTGTTCAAGAGCTGCGACAACCGATTCTATCGGATGCATCCGTATCGTAATCCCTTCGAGTGCTGGAGTTGAACAATAGGAGCATTTCATCGGACAGCCACGCCTGGTCTGAAAGGGAATCCAGATATTTTCGGCTGCCTCGGCAGGCACGGACCATAGTGAAGGGTCGGGAAAAGGGAGTGTTGAAAGTGCCGTTGTTTCGGGAGAATTCTTTTGAACTTTACCATCGGGGTAACACAATCCAGCAATGCTTGATAAATCTTTCCCCTGCTCCAGTGCAGCCAGGAGGGCGGGGAATGCAATTTCTCCTTCACCGCAGATTCCCAGGTCCGCTTTAAGATAGCGAAGTGTCGCAACCGGAAAGATGCTAAAACCTGCACCGCCCACAACGATGGGGGCAGAGGCGGCTTTCCGGCAGATCGCAACGATGTCCCGCACCGGGTCGAGGAAAAATCTCGGGGCAGCCATTTGCTGGTTGTCGATATTTCTCACCGAGACACCAATCAGATCAGGTCTGAATGTCCTCACCGTTTCTTGAATGCTCCTCGAGTTGTCCGCCGCCCCCATCAGGTCAAGCAAATGCACGACGTGTCCGGCATTACGCGTAGCGACGGCAACACAATTGAGCCCCAACGGAAGGGGTATCATATTGACCGTTTCAGTATTTGCGGAAATGAGCAGAACGTTCATAGGAAAATTAATTTCCAATCAAGGTGAACAGGAGATAATTGAACTCCAACAGTAAAATGGAAAACAGATTTGTCTCATTTATCCGTCCTGGAACGTTTTTTTTTCAAGAAAATCTGCCCAAGTTTTGTGAACAGGTTAGAATATCATCCAGGGAGGACGTCAAGATTTACCTTTCGTCAGAAGGAGCGCCTGTTTCTACCTGAATGCTATGAGTAATGCTCGGAAGCAGTTCACTCGTTGTGATGATTTCATGGGCAAAGGTTGGACCATTGATACTATGGGCCGCATGCATCGCCTCTTGGCTGAAAGCTGCGGTTGCGTCCTTGACAAGTGTGACGTGGTATCCGAGTTCCATACCATATCGTCCGGTTGATTCAATGCAGGTGTTGGCCAGCATGCCAATAAGAATAATTTTCTCGACTCCATGCATCTTCAGTTGATAGTCGAGATCAGTATTGGCAAATCCGCTTTGCGCCCAATGCTCTGTGACGATAATATCACCTTCACAAGGCTGGAAATCGGAGTGGTAAGCCCCTCCCCATGAGCCACGGGCAAACAATTGCCGTTTACCTGAGGCAAGTTGAGTGCGGGTGGCATGTTTCCACTTCGCATAGTCTCCATTCTCCCAATGGTGATGGGGCACAAAAAAAATTTGAATCCCAGCTTTGCGTGCAGTGTCGATGATTCGCTGCATATTGGGGAGGAGGTTCACAGCCTCGACCACCTCCTGGACGAACGGCCAGAGTTTGCCTTCCGAGGCAAGAAAGTCGTTGAAGGGATCCACAATGAGCAATCCGGTTTTGGTCGAGTCGTAAATGGTCCGAGTCATTCTTTGCCTCCTAATGTAATCAATTCTTAATAAAAAAGGTCAGAGTCAAATTACCTGGTAAGATCTTTATCTTCGGTAAAGTGTAAAGATACTTCCAATAAAGGGTAACTTGGATTCCCTTTCTTGTTCAATGGCACCATTGCCTTTCACAAGGCACCCCATCGTTATTCCCATCCATCTGCGTGCCGGGGCAGTTCCTCAGAAAATACGTTGCCTCCTCGCATGAAGTCATTTGCGAACAATGGATTCTTCCTTCACATCTGAACTGCCCTTTATTCATAGGATTCCCACGTCCTGAGGTATTACTCGGAGTTAGGGCTTTCCCTATTTTCGACAATAAAGATTCGTCTGCAACAGTGTTCGGTTTCTCCCCAATTATGATCACTGAAGGTGTGGACTCTGCTTGAGGTGCACCTTGCTATTTTTCCCTTTGTGCTGCTCGCCACTCCCAAGGTGGAATAACTACCGGACTGGACCAGATTCCTTTCTTCTGCTGCCTGGCAGTGTCTTCTGCCTTGATCCAATCGGAGCAGAACCCCTCTTTGCAGTACTGTCGATAAACCCAAGCATACCCGTTCTTGATGATCAACTCGTTCAGGTTCTGGCCATCCACAAAAACTAACCCGACAGTTCGCCCGTAGCGGTCACGATCCTTTTGCTGAACTTCAATATTTCTTCCGGCTACCAAAGTGCTCGTGAGGTCAGTTGCTTTTTGTCCAAAATCCTGCCCTTACTCGGGTGTGTCGATACCGTACAACCTAATCTTTTCCTCTTTGCCATCATGCAAAACCTTGAGGGTATCACCGTCCGTGACAGATACGACCTTGCCGGACCAGGCGAAACAGATTGACGGGACAAGGATAGCGAGAATCAAAAATGCGTAAAGAACCCTGGATTGTGCAGATGGTTTCATCCGTGAAGTCTCATGAAATGTTGTTGCAATGCTTTGAAGGTAATCCATCACCTGACCAGCGGGATATCCTGCCATCGTGTTGTGTACGCTGGTGAAAGCCGTTCTCGTCGCATGGCCCATCCCTGGTCCACACCCGACGTCGCAAGCTTGATCGTACCTACGGTACTGTTGATCCGGTCAATGGCTGCCATGATCTGGCTGTTGTCTCTGACAGGCTTCTCGAAGAGGGTAATTTGCCGGCGGGTGGACTGAGAGAAATCTCCGAGCATTACACCGGCTTTATTGTATTCGTAACCATCATGCCATATCTGCTCCAGAAGACGTCTGGCGAGACGGCAAAACTGAAAACTATCGCTGGTGTGCTCCGGCAGGTTACCATGGGCGCAATTGGCATATCCAGGTTGATGCTGAGCGAAGGGATTAGTCTGGATGAAGACGCTGATCGATCGAGCGTACTGCCTTCCTCCCCGCAACTTATGACAAGCCCGTTCTGTAAACTCGCTGATCGCCTGACGCATATCATCAATTTCGATTATTGCTGCCCGAATGACCGAGAGGTGACAATCTGCTTTTTGGGTGATGGCACTTGCTCCAGTTCAAGGCAGGAAGTGCCCTGTAGCTCCGAGGCTGTCCTTGCCAACACAACGCTAAACCTGCGTTTAATATCCTGAATATCACTTTGACAGAGATCAAGGGCTGTCCGGACACCCAGCGCATTCAGTTTCTTGGTCAACTTCCTGCCAACACCCCAGACCTTATCAACCGGCGTGATGGCCATCAGTTTGCGCTGCCGTTCCACATCCGTCAAAACGACAACGCCACCGGTGCCTTGATATTTCTTAGCTCCATTATTGGCAAGCTTGGCCAGTGTTTTTGTCGGCGCAATGCCAACAGCTACGGTAATGCCTGTCCACTGCAGGATCGTCTTAAGAATGGAAAGACCAAAGGCGTGCAAATCCTGAATACCGCGGACATCAACAACGAC
>CAITZN010000492.1 GCA_903896915.1 uncultured bacterium | reverse complement strand
CTGCTTGAAACCACTGCAGGACAGGGAACCGCTTTGGGCAGCAGATTCGAAGAACTCGGCTGGCTGCTGCAGCAGAGTCGATACCCAGCACACCTTGGAGTCTGTGTCGATACCTGCCATATTTTTGCCGCCGGCTATGCGTTAAGCAGCCCGACAGAATATCAACAGACCATCGACCAATTGGAACACAGCATCGGCTGTGATCGCATCCATTTTTTCCATCTCAACGATTCAAAAAAAGAATGCGGCAGCAGGGTTGACCGGCACGAACATATCGGGGAGGGCAAAATCGGGATTGAGGGCTTTCGAAACCTGCTCAACGATCCCCGCTTCCAGCATCATCCGATGACGCTGGAAACACCAAAAGGGGCCGACCTTGCCGAAGATATTGAAAATCTGAGACGATTACTATCAGTCCTGAGCTGATTCCCTCATAGCACCCCCGGCTCGACCGGTGAGAAACCTTGAGGAATCACGGCATGCGCTCCAGAACCGACGCTTCTCCTCACACCTTGAAACGACCGACCATGGTGTTCAGCTCCCCTGCCAGCTTGGATAGGTTTACTGCGCTCTGGTCCACTTGTGTACTATTACCGGACATTTTAAGGGAAGCATCCTTGACCTCGCTGATATCCTGGGCTATCTGAGAAGAGACTACCGAGCCTTCAGAGACATTCTGATTGACCTCACTGATACCTACGGAAGCTTGACTGATGTTGCTGGCAATCTCCTTGGTGGCGGAAGATTGCTCATCTACCGCCACGGCAATGACAGCAACGATCTGATTCACTTCGTTCACCACCTTGGTAATATTGGCGATTTCAGCAACCGTTCCCCGTGTTGAATGCTGAATGCCCTCAACACGAACTTTGATTTCGCTGGTCGCCGTGGCTGTCTGCCTTGCCAGCTCCTTGATTTCATTGGCAACAACCGCAAAACCCTTACCCGCTTCACCGGCCCGGGCCGCCTCGATGGTGGCATTGAGCGCCAGCAAATTTACCTGTTCGGAAATGTCGGTAATGGTCTCAATGACCTTGCCGATATCTTTAGCCGACTCACCCAATTCACTGATCTGCACCGAAGCGTTTTCAGTCTGGGCAACAGCCGCTGAGGTTATCTTACTGGCTTTCTCAGCATTATCAGCAATCTGGGTGATGGTTGAGGTCATCTCTTCAATGGCGGCGGCCACCATGCTAACATTGCTGGAGGCCTCGCCCATGGCATGGGACATGGCTCCCATATTCGCACTCATTTCCTCGCCGGCAGCGGCAACGGTATTGGCCTTGCCGGAGGTCTGGTCAGCCCCGGCAGACATTTGCTTGGCAATGCCCAGCAACTGCTGTGAGGACGTCTGGAGAAGAGCGCCATTCTGGGCCACATCGCGAATCATGACCTGCATCTTTTCAATGAAGATATTGAACCACTTGGCAAGCTCTCCCATCTCGTCCTGGCTCTTCACTTCCAGCCGATGGGTCAAATCCCCTTCCCCTTCGGCGATATCCTTCAAACCCGCCACCACCTGATGAAGCGGCTTGGTAATCCCCATAACCAGGAAAAAGGACAGGCCGAGAAAAGCCGCAATGCCGAGAGCCACGATAATCGTGATAGCGGTCACCGCCGATTTTGACTGTGCCGCGATGATGGCATTGGTCAGCTTGACAACTGCCTCAACCGGCTCGATCGCCTTCTTGCCAGCGCTGTCCAACTGCTTGATGCTCTCGCGCTCCTTGACCCCAAACGCCTGAGATTGCTCTATAAATTTAAGGAACGTCTGTACCGTTCCCTTGATTTCCTTGGCATAATCAACGAACTTTGCATTCTTGAGGGCCACGGCAGTCTCATGCAGCGCCGGAGTAGAGCTGTTGACAATAGTGTCGGCGAGCTTCTTGAACGGTGCAGTCAAGCTGGCGTCCCCGGACAACAAAAACTGAAACTGCAGGTTCTGCAACTGCAGGAAACCAATCTTACAATCCCGGGCTATATTGAGCATTTCGTTCTCTGTCGCGCCGAGTTCCTTGCCCTCCATCTGCTTCTCGGCCTGGAGGGATTCGAGACTACTTTGAACCATCCCCAACAGTTCCAGGGCGCGAAGCAGAGGCTGCATCATGTCCTTCTTCACCTGTTCCTGCTGCCCGTGAACTTTCACCACCTCGCCGAAGACCTGCTGGTATTGCCCAAAAAGATCTCGAGCCGAAGAAAAGCTTTTGACGATTTCCGGGTCGCTGATTTTTTTGGAAACAGATTCAAAAGACTTGCCGGTTTCAACCGCCAACTGCTCAAACTGCCCTTTCATTTCCGCGGTAAAGAACTGCAGATAGGTTTTCTCGGCAATTCGGGCATCCTGCAGAATCGTAATAAGCTTGTTGAAATCTGCTTTGGTCTCATTGGCTTGATTGATGTTGCCGTAATAACGAACACCTGTTCCTACAAGAACCAGGATGATCACAATCGCGAAAAGAACTAACCCGTAGAGCTTAGCTTTCAGGCTTTGTGCGTTGAGAAAAGACTTCATCATATTAAAGAGTCCTGTCAGGATAGGTGATTAAAAGCACCCCGATTACCGGCGCCATGAGGGTTGGGAAGAAATGATGCCCTGAAAAACAGACCGCCTTTCGAGAAAAAGGACATTCCCCCGGAAAACAGACACGATGATGCTGTTATCCGGGGATACCCCTCTTCATGCCAAACCCTTACTTGATGTCAAGTTTAGCTATTGCTGCCGGGTCACCGTTGTAAATACCACAACCAACGACCACATCGGTTCCATCAGGCAGAGTTGCCTTCTTGACAAAAGATACTTTGCGGACGATTTCCTTTGATCCCGGAACTGGCCAGAAATATTCAACCCATCCCTGACCCTTTTCATTGACGAGGTTGTTCATCGCCACGAAGAATCGTTTACCTTTTTCATCCTTCAGGCCAATGAGTTCGTTGCCTTCCATTTTGAACTTGATCGGATGCATGAGCATTTTGGTTTCTTTAAGGGTGTGGATCCAGATATAGGTCCCGTCAAACAAGAACGCACTGCCCTTGCCCTTAAACTTGGGGAAGGCTGCCTGCCCCTCTTTCGCCAAAAGCGCACAGGCCTGGTCGACTTTGGCCATGATGGTCTCCGGCATTACTGGGGTGGTTTTTTCGGTGGTTTTTACAAAGGCCTCAGATTCGACAGCGAGTTCCTCGGCTGACACCTCAGCAAAGGCCGGGGCAGCCATCAGTGCAAGAAGAAGAGCGACTACCAGGGTGTTGACGATTTTTTTCACAACAGGCCTCCTTAAAAAAAGGTAAGAAAAACTTTTCCGTAATGGTGAAGCAAGAGAAGCGCTGAGTTCTCCAGTTCTTCCTGTTCATCCACTGTCGCGACCCTTGT
>CAITZN010000491.1 GCA_903896915.1 uncultured bacterium | reverse complement strand
CTGAAGCTGGCTAAACCCTTTTAAGGGGAAAAGCCTTTTCAAAGGTGTTTCCCGTTGTGCCCGTTCATAACTTCGCCGAACCAGGAAGACCGGTTCTCCCTCCGTCGGAACAAAAACAACTCCCTGTTGCATCGTACCCGTGTAGTAATACATGTTCAATGAATCGAGAATCAATACACCATCCAACGTTCCTTCATGTAACCTGTGCTGAAGCCTTGAAACACGTTGGTATATCTCCTGGGCAGGGACAAGATTGTATGGAAATTGCTCATCTGTACTCATGGTGAATCCTCGCTCTATTGATTCATCGGCAACGAGTACCGATGAACGACATCTTGTCGCCCTGTTCGCCTATAAATAGGAGGTGCTTTGACTTTCAACACCATCAACAAACCAGTTTTCCTGCCAAAGCTTTAATTTTAGACCGCATACCTTCTGGTAGCTTCGGATGTCGTTCTTTGGCAATCATACCCGTAAAGAGAGTGCCCACGATTTCGGCACCGATCACCTTTGCCGTCATTTTCAGTTGTTTATTGGTTCCAAAGAACCAGCGTCCTAAAATTCCAGGCGCCGCGAACGATGAGACCAGTATCGCTTTTTTCTTTGGAGCCTGCGCTTTTCTATACTGTGGCCCATTCATATCCCACGGCCAATAGGCATACACAACTAACCGCTCCATAAAACGTTTAAAAATGGCGGTAACAGAACCCATGTTCGTTGGTGCCGCGAGAATGTAACAATCCGCTTGCTCGATCTTATTGATCAATTCCCGCATACCGTCATGGTGTATACACTCCACCGGCGCAGCTCCCGGCTGTTGGGTACACGCACGGCAATTCAGGCAAAATTCGATAGGATATGTGCGAAGATATATAACATCGATTTCAGCACCAGCCACTACTAGAGCCTGTGCTAAAGCCTCGACAGTTTGATCGGTAAAGCCATCTTCCCGATATGAACCATTAATTGCGAGTACCTTGATCATTGTCGTCCTGTTTTCAATGAAGCTATAATACTTATTAGAGCAGTTTCTCTGCTTCTTGAATTGCCCGTCTAAACCTCTCGGTCGTAAACTGCAAACCGCAACCAGGGCAAGATTTACCAGGCTTCTTGAACCATCCGACTGTTTCGTTAATCTGTGTTCCACACTTGGGGCAGCTAACTTTGATAGTTTTTTCGTCAATCATAGGATTTCCTTTCCAGAGGTTGATCAGTTGCAGGATTGAAGCATGATAGGAAGAGACAATCAACCGAAAAAGTTGTCTGTCGATCGTTCGAGACATTCGAAGGAGGGTGTTTGTGCAAGCTGCGGGGTCCATCATCGATATTCATCGCTTGCTGATGAATAAATCAATCACATTGACTCTGCCTGGGGACTTTTGGATAAAGAAAAACCCACCTTACCCAATCCTGGCGCGTTTATTATTGTTCCCCTTGGCAAGGGGAGCTGATTCCATCCAGGCTCATGCTACCTGAAAAAACCTATAGCAACCGGTCCATCAATGCGATTTTTCGTATCTATCTTCGATGATCAAGGCGGCACGGATCAACCAGGTGACCACGGTCAGGCCCAACGAGAATATGCCGAGGGTCACGCAAAGTTCCACCCAGGTGGGCAGATAATCCACAATTTCCCCCAAGGGCGATGGTATCAATCCCGGAACAATCAGCGCGATTCCTTTTTCCATCCAGATCGCAATAAACAGTAACCCCGAAGCTGGCAGCAAGACCTTCGGATTATCCTTCCCCGGATTAAAGGCCAGGATCAGCGTGGCCACGATATTGGCCGAGATCGAGGTCCAGATCCAGGGGACCAGAGAGTTGTGGCCGTCCAGACCGAAGAAGAGGTAGGAGGCGGAGATGGAATGATGGGTGCGG
>CAITZN010000490.1 GCA_903896915.1 uncultured bacterium | reverse complement strand
GCGAGCAAACCCATGGCGGTCGATTCCACATAGCCTTCAACGCCGGTCATCTGGCCGGCAAGGAGTAGCCCGGGCCGCTCCTTGATTTGCAGAAACGGGGTCAGCACCTTGGGGGCGCAGACAAAGGTGTTGCGGTGGATCGATCCGAGGCGGAGAAAGACCGCCTGCTCAAGACCCGGAATGGTGCGGAAGACCCGCTGCTGTTCGGGATAGGTCAGTTTGGTTTGAAATCCCACCAGGTTATATCGAGTTCCCTCCTGGTTTTCGGCCCGCAACTGGACCACGGCATGGGGAACAATGCCGGTGTTCGGATGCATCAACCCTATCGGTTTCATCGGGCCGAAGCGCAATGTCTCCGGACCCCTTTCACACATCACCTCTATCGGTAGGCACCCTTCAAAATATTTCGGATCCTCGAAGGTATGTAGGGGTACAGTCTGGGCCGAACCCAGCAGTTCGACAAACTGCTGGTACTGTTCCCGGTCCATGGGACAGTTGAGATAGTCACCGGGATTATCGTCGTCCCAGCGTGATTTACGGTAAATAATCTCCAAATCGAGACTGTCGGCATCGACGATGGGGGCGATGGCGTCATAAAAGGCAAGATTACCCTGGCCGGTCAGAATTTGCAGGTGTTCGGCCAGAGGACCGGAGAGCAAAGGACCTGCGGAGAGGATGACCGGTCCAGCACTGGCGTCCGGAATCTGGGTGACTTCCTGCCGGTGTACTGTAATGCAAGGATGCCCTTCGATCGCCTCGGTAACCGCCGCGGCAAATTGCGCTCGGTCAACCGCAAGTGCCGTCCCCGCTGCGACGGCGGTTGCATCCGCAGCCCGCATCACCAGCGAGCCCAACTGCCGCATCTCTTCTTTGAGCAAACCGGCGGCCGAATCCCTGGCATTGGAGCGGAGCGAGTTAGAACAGACCAACTCCCCCAACGCTGCCGATTCATGGGCCGGGCTGAAACGATGAGGTTTCATCTCATAGAGATCAACTTGCACACCCCGTTCCGCAGCCTGCCATGCCGCCTCGCAACCGGCCAATCCACCGCCGATCACTGTCAGTCGACCTTGTTCCATTATGTTTCCCACCTGTAGCTAAAAAAAATGGGCAGGGTGAAATTCTCCTCACCCTGCCCCGAAATCACACGCAAAACATGTTAATAGCGGTAATGCTCCGGTTTGAACGGACCGTTGACATCAACGCTGATATAGTCGGCCTGCTCCTGGGTCAAAGTGGTCAGGTGCACGCCGATTTTGGCCAAATGCAACCGGGCTACCTTCTCATCGAGCTTTTTGGGCAGGAAATACACCTTGCGCTCATAAGCCTCCGAATTCTTCCACAACTCAATCTGAGCTAGGACCTGGTTGGTGAACGAGTTACTCATCACAAAACTCGGATGGCCGGTGGCACAGCCCAGATTGACAAGCCGGCCCTCAGCCAGCAGGATCAGCCGCTTGCCGTCAGGGAATATCACATGATCGACCTGAGGTTTGATGTTCTCCCAAGGCAGGCTGCGGATACCGGCGATATCGATTTCGCTGTCGAAATGGCCGATATTGCAGATGATGGCCTGATTCGGCATCACCTCCATATGTGCCCTGGTGATGACCCGCAGATTGCCGGTGCAGGTGACGAAGATATTGCCTTTGGGGGCGGCCTCTTCCATGGTCACGACCCGGTAACCTTCCATCGCTGCCTGCAGCGCACAGATGGGATCGATCTCAGTAACCAGCACCGAGGCCCCCATGCCACGCAAGGCCTGGGCGCACCCTTTGCCGACATCACCGTAACCGACCACTACCGCAATCTTGCCGGCGATCATCACGTCG
>CAITZN010000489.1 GCA_903896915.1 uncultured bacterium | reverse complement strand
TTGACAGCAATCCTATGAAGCCAGGTAGTCAGGCTGGACCTTCCTTCAAACTCTGGCAAAGCGCGAAAAGCTTTTGCAAAGGTTTCTTGCAAAACATCTTCGGCGTCTTGCTCGTCTCCTACGATCTGATAAACCACGCGGTAAATATGGCCAGAGGTTTCATCCACCAGTCTGGCGAAAGCCGTACGGTCGCCTTTTTTAAGATCGTCCAACGAGATCGGACTTATAGTTTCTGTCATTTAGATGCATCCCAGGTGAGATTAGTTACGAGGATTGGAAAATATTCATGGAAGTATACGCGTTTGTTGGGTATATCGATAGTCATTTTATCCTTTTTCCAAAAGCCAACGTAACTGTTGTGCTATCAGATTTGATTCGTTGGAAAACAGCATAAAAAGCAGGATTTCCAACGAAACGATTTGGGCGAAGAACAGCCGGAAAATTTGAGAACTTTTCCTGCAAAAACGCTGTTTCCCTGCCAGCCTGAGCTATTTTCGTGGCAAGGTTCGGAAATTCTTTCTTTTTATGCCGTTTTCCACGATTCGGCGAATGGTTGCACAACACTTATGGACAACCGGAATAAATAACATACAATAGGAGGCATGGCCAAGCGAAAATTTACCCTGAATGAGAAAGAACGCCAACAACTGAAACAGGCGTATGAACTGAGCAAAGACGTTGGAGCAAGAACGCGCTACCAATCGGTAAGGTTGTATGGTGAGGGATATTCGGTGACGGAAATTGAGGAAATCACTGGATGCAGACGCAGCAGTTTGATGGAATGGTGCCGCGAATATCAGAAGAACGGCGTCCAAGGATTGGTGGATAAGCGAGTAGGCGGGAACAGTGCAAAACTGAGCCCATTGCAGCTTGAAGATTTGAATAATCGACTACGGCAATATCGTCCCCAGGATATCTTTGGGGCAGAAGCCAGTTTCTATTGGACGCCGCCAGAATTAGCGCGGGCAATCGAGAAATGGTACGGGGTCGTGTATCGCAGCCCATCCTCCCATCAGCACATCCTTGCAATGTGTGGGTTTAGTTACCAGAAGGTTGAAAAGGTATTCAAGCCACGAAGCGAGCAAAAAGTGCTTGAATTTGACGAACAAGTCGAAAAAAACTGATCGACATCCTCCAAGAAAAGCCAGAAACGGTCTTTTATGCAGCAGATGAGGCTGGTTTGTATTTACAGGCGACTACTTCGTTCGCTTGGTCAGTCATCGGAGAAACACCGATTGTGCGGGCAGACGCAGGTAGAAAACAAACCCACTTTTACGGTGCGGTCAACCTTTCGACTGGAAAAGAAATCGTCCTTCGTTCCGATATCATGTGCAGCGAAATCTCAGCACAGTTTCTGACAGCCATTTTAGAAACGACACCGAATGTCCCAGTGGTTGTGTTTTGGGATCGTGCCCCATGGCATCGAGGAGAGGAAGTAGCAAAAATTGTGAAGGACAATCCGCGTTTAGAGACGATATTTTTCCCTCCCGCCAGCCCAGACCTCAATCCCCAGGAGCACGTTTGGAAAGCTGCGCGTAAAGCTGTCAGCCACAATCACACCATGACCACCTTACCCGCTCTGGCTAGCAAGTTTGAGGAATTCTTGTCCAAAACATCCTTCCCTTCCTCATTCCTTGACCGCTACGGCTATTCCGCTGTTCGTCCATTGTTTATTTGATTTGTCCATTAGGTTAGTCGACACTGCTTTCGAGAATATTAAATAATGGCGACCCGAACCTTTGCACCGACAAAATCCAGGAAAGAGCAAATTGCTTTGCGCCGCCGGCAGGAAAGATTTGAAACACTCTCATGTTAGTCTCGGGTGGCGGAATGAGCCTAGAGGCAGCCGTTCGGATCGGTATTGCCAGTTTGAATAGTCCAGATGTCGCTCCGGCGTGAGTTGGTGCTTCAATAGGGGATTTTTCTTTGGCAGATGTGACTGGGAAGAATGTCCGTTTGAGTGACTACAAAGGCAGGCCCATTTTGATAAATGCCTGGGCGACCTGATGTCCGCCCTATAAAGCAGAGATGCCGCTGCTAACTCAATATTATCAGACGCATGCCAAAGAATGCTTTGTGTTGCTTGTC
>CAITZN010000488.1 GCA_903896915.1 uncultured bacterium | reverse complement strand
CTTACCAAAACTCGCCATAAACAGCAAAAAGCCCAGGTCATGACCTGGGCTTTTTGCTGTTTATGGCGAGTTTTGGTAAGTCCCTGGATATAAGCGATCCAGATAAGCTGCAAACCTCCGCCGACAAAAGCTTGCAGTCAGAAACATTCTTCGGGATGACTCGGCGCAGTTTACGAGAATCCCAGCGCAAAACGTGGCGTTACCGGGTCTTCTCTGAAGTCAAATCGTCAGTTTTCAACCGGATGAATCTCGCCAGCAAATATCCGGTGGGAATGGTTATGGTGAGAAGGCCAAGAAAGGGGAACGCCCAAACGGCCATCGAATGATTATAAATATCCAGGGTGGATAAAACAAGTTGTGAAACTCCAGGAACAATAACACCAAAATTCCAAATGCGATTGCTAGGACCCAGACTCCGTTTCTTAAGAGGACGTTTCGTAAGAAATAAGCCTGGCTGACTCCAAAGAGCGTACCAAACACCGTCACAATCATCGTCCCAAATACGGAGAAATCGAAAACATCGGCTTTGAAAAAAAGGAACCGACCCACCACCCTAATGTGCTAAAAAAGATCCACCAGCCCGAATTGACACCCCATTGTTTTAGTTGGAGCGTTTGCATATAATCAATGGAAAGACCAAGGGGAATCCAATTGACCAACATAATAAGGCCTGCCAGTGAGATAGCGTGTCCGTACAAGTTCCTGCCCGCTCCGGTCACGATTAATAGGTAGATAGGGAAGAGACTTAAAAATACGCCGCTGGTCCAACCCGCAATGTTCAGAACCAGCCATCGGGAAAAGATCTTGCCGGAGAATGGGTTTGCTTTTTTCGTTTCGGCAAGCGCTATCTAGCGCTTGCCGAAGAACATCCATATACCTCCTTCGCACAACACCCAGAAAACAAACCCTGTCATCGCCGCCAGCGGCATGGTCACGAAAAAGATCATACCGTCAAACGGAGAATAAAGGCCCTCCTGCCAGACATAGACATTTCCCTTATCAGTAAGGGCAAATACGGAAAATCCACTCACATATTCGTCAACAGTAGAGAAGTATTTTTTGATCTCGAGCACGCCAGACAAGGCGGGCGGTTCCCTGTAGTTTGCCCACACCTGAGTCTGATCGTATGGCTTTGTGCGGTAGCCATATTCCAAAGGCTTGTCACTTTTTATCCAACATTCCTGCTTGTTCTTGAATTGACAAAAATATATATTACCCGATGCCGCTTGCACATGCACAGCCTTGTAGTCACCATCTATGATGCGAACTGCTTTTTCCGGCGGAGCGCCGAGATTGCGCCATATAAGTTGATCGATTGAAAGGTAAATGTACGCGCTTGTTCCGATGCAGGCAACCGTCAGGAACAGAAATCCAAACACAAGCAGTCGCTTGATTCTGGCTGTCGAGCTGGTATCCGAGAAAAAGGACGACCTCTTCTGGGGTGGACTCGCGGCAGGACCAACCTTCTCCTCGTTCGGGAGAACCTTTCCTGCCGCATCATCCGTGTCTGACCTCGCGGATGCCGGCTTCTCGCCATGAGCCGACTCTAGCGTCTCGAGTTTTTCCAATCCCTGTCGAGCGTCAGGATAATCAGGCGACCACTTCAAGACCTGTCTATAGCAATCCTTTTTCCTGACAGGGTCATCGATTATTTCAGCCAACAACAACCATGCGTCTATATCCCTGTTATTGGATTGCAACACGGCAACAAGCGACTTTATTGCCCCATCAACGTTGCCTTTTGCTATCATTTCCTTGACATATTCAAGAGGTGTTCTTGCCATTGCTTTTTAATACTCATCCTTCAAATATAAAGAGCCCAACGGCAGGCGTATGCTCCGGCACAGCTTGCCGGGGTACCGGCAACCTGGATTATAAATGTGTGCCACTGAAAAATAAGAGGAGCAAAGCCACAATGGATACGACTGATAGAGCTATTGCCGGAATTCGTAGTTCCATTCTGATGGTATGCATGATACCGGTCAAGAGCGTGAGTAATAAGATTATGGCAATCGGATTCCTGGCGTCGAAGAAATAAAGGCTGATTGCTGCTTTAGTTGCAAACACAATTACGAATATGAAAGCAATGCTTGAGCAGGTCCATAAGGCTATCTTGCGAGCTTTGATGTTCTCAGGTGTGGAGGAAGTCATAGGATGTACCTAACAATGAGCTTACAGGCAGGGGATCCAACCTTACTCGATCAGGGAGATGAGAGATGGCTCAAATTCTTCAAATGTTCTTGTATTGGCCGGAGTTGTTTGAGCGGGGCAAAAAATCCATAACTCTGAGTATCGGAGTTGAACCAGATTCCGAAAATATCTTGTGGAATAAATTGTTCGAGGCAGCCAACGATTTTTTAGGTTGGCATACTCAGTAACGAAACCTGTTCGATACCGGCGGGATTTTTTTCCATCAGATTGTTTTTTCGCGCAAAATGAGTCAGGCGATTCGTATCGGTAAAAGCCTTGATCATATATTTCCCGCCCGCGACCTGAGCGTTTGCTGCAATATATGGATTGAGGTCTGGCAATTGACCGCGGGCTATAAAATGCGATTCCGGCAGCGCAAAGACGTGGCCGTAAAGATTATCATAGTCTTCTCTCGTGTTGTTGGACTCGCTTGTTTTTTGAGCTGAATCATCAAAATCTATTT
>CAITZN010000487.1 GCA_903896915.1 uncultured bacterium | reverse complement strand
TTGCACCAGCTGATCCTGCCTCCGTTCCAGCTCAAAAACCATGGTATTGAAGGCCTCCATTACCTGTTGCATTTCATCCCTCGTATTGATCACATCGATTTTGTTAAACTTTCCGAGAGCGATATCTTCCGTCGCTTTTTTGATGATAAAAAGCGGCTTAAAAATATAATAGACGATTAATAAAGACAGAATAATAGCGATTAAAGCCGCCATGCACCCCCAAAACACGAGTTGTTTCTTTAAGACCGACAAAATAACGTGAATCTGGCCGCGTTCAAAATCAACCAAATCTTTACTCAATTCGGTCATCTGCTTGCCCTGATCACGAAGACGCTCCTCAATTTGGGTGTACTTGATGGTATCAAAGCTTTCCTGCAGCGAAAATTGATCCATTGTTGCCTTATAGGCGACAATTTGCCCGTCAAGCTCTCGTAACATTGGGGCCACCTTGTACTTATCGGCCCTGGCTAACAGCGCTTTTGCTGTGTCCATGGCGAGGGCAAGGTACCGGTTGTTTTCACGGAACGCCTCCTCCTTGTTATAGAGGAGATAGTTTTTTTCGTAGCGACGCACTTCGAGAATAATGTTGTGCAAATTGTAGGCGAGTTCTAGAAATTCGACTTTTTCTTCCGTCGTACGCAAATCATCATGGGAGACAAGCGCCATACTGAAAATCCCCAGGATATAAAACCCGAGAACAAAAATGATTTTGCCACTCAGATTCATATAAAATGATTTGATCACGCTCGAACCTCCTCTTGCAAAGCAACGTTAACAGACACTTTCCAGGGCGGGCCCAATTCAGAAAAAACTGATTCTCCTTTGGTGCTCTGTCGCCCAGAAAATAATCACCCTATCATTTCGGCCGAGTCACCGCCCGGTCAAGCATGGCCGGCAGACCGCCCTGTTCTTCCGGAACAAAACCGAAAACGTCCCGCCAGATGGTGTCATTTTCCATGCAAAAATAGATGCAGGTCCGGGGATGGGCCTGTTTTCGTAGCTCATCCAAGATGAATCGATACATCGCTACCCGTTGCGGCCTGAAATAGCGGCGCTTGCCATCCAACCCGTCGATGAATTCCTGATAGAAGAAGCGTGAGGCGGGAAAGCGTTCAGCCGCGATCTGTTTCAACGCCGGTAGATACCGCAGCGCCCCCAAGCTGATCCAGGCGATGGACTCAGCGGGGACCGAAGCAAACAGGCTCGCAATGGTCTGCCGATACCCCTCCTGCCAGCCATCATGCAGGATGATCGGGTCAAAATGAAAAGCAAGACCATAGCCCCATTCCGCACACTGAGCCGCTGCCTGCAGACGTTCCGTAAGAGTAGCTGTCCGGATCTCCTCCCGAGCCATGATCACTGGACTATTCAGCGACCAGGCAACGATGGTACGCCCCCGGTGGTCAAGCCCTTCAAGATTTTCAATATTGACACTCTTTGACTTCAGCTCGAGCACCGCATTATCGCGGTTGGCTATATAGGTCACCAGACGTGGACTGAGATGTGTCAGACTGTCCAGGGCCAAACTGTCGGTAAACTCGCCGGTGCCGATCCGGAAAAACCGCTGAGGCTCGTTATCCAGGGCAACATCGAGTTCAGAGAAGAGATTTTCGACATTGACGAAAAAACTGAGCCAGGGGTTGTTAAGGTAGGCTTGCAGGATGCAATAGACGCAATCCATGGGGCAGTTCATGCCTATATTGAGCACCTGGTAGTCGCAGCAACGGTATTCACGCGTACCAGGGCAGGGCTTAAAAAAGGCACCCCGGTTGCGGCAGAGGAACAGATGCCGTTTACCGGCACTGAGGTTGTAGGGATAGTCACCTTCGATATCCGGGGTGCCGCGCTCGTCGACCACGGTCACCGGCAGGTTGGCACGATTGATGATTTCCTGTGTGTAAGGCAAATCAAGACAGTCTTCGGCCACATGGAGCCGAGTGAGAAAACGGGCGGGATCGCCGTACGATTTGGTCTCAGTCAAAGAATTCATTCCTGTGGAGATTGATAATCTACAGGGTGTTTAGACTACTAGCCTGTAGCCTTTTAAAAAATAGGCCGAATAAAGATTGATGGATTACTAACAGTCTAAACACCTACAGCCTATCCACCTGTAGTTACAAAGATTGATAACGAACAGCCAGGGCCAGGTACCGGGCCCCTTCTTCGGGCCGATTGTGCTTAAGACAGCCCTTTCCGTAGATGGCGCATTTGCGGGCCAGTTCGGCAACGGCCTCGGATCGTTGACCCGGATCGAGCACCCCGGCATCCAAGAGGTTGCAGAGCGATTGGACACGGTAGATATCCATGCCTAAGCGATGTATCGCTGACAACTGGTCGGGGCGACCGCCCTCTTTGCAAGTCAGCGGGTCGGGCACCAGCAGAAACGGCTCTTTGCACCCTATCCGCAGCCACAAATCGTAATCCTCGCAACAGGGCAGGGTTTCATCAAAAAGACCGTAGCGATCAAACACTTCTCTTCTCACCATCACCGTGGACATCCCAATCACACACATCCCCAGACTGGCGGTAAAGATATTGCCGTGCGGCGGCTCGTGCTTTTTTTTCTGGTTGACCCGCTGCCCCCCACGGTACCAGATCTCGCGGGTGTGGGAAATCGGGAATCCGGGATGCGCCGCCATGGTTGCAGCTTGTACGGCGAGTTTTTGAGGCAGCCACCAATCGTCGGAGTCGAGGAATGCTAGCAATGACCCTTGCGCCGCCCTGATGCCGAGATTGCGGGCAGCGCTTGCCCCCCGATTTTCCTGGTGCAGAAGCCGGATCGGCACGATGGCCTCGGTGGCTAGTTGCGCTACCCTTACTGCGGTATCATCAATGGAACCGTCATCGACCACAATCAGCTCAAAACAGGGCAACTGTTGCGCGAGCACGGAACGAACAGCCTTCTCCAGAAACGAGGCCCGGTTACAGGTTGGGATTATGACAGAAATCAATTCAGTTACCAGCAAGGATCGGCACGAGCGCAGCACAGTTGCCTGTTGCTGTGTCCAATTTATTATAGCGGTTTACCGGCAGTATAGTATAGTAACTGCCTTATTCTATGAAAAGTTATGCGTCCGGACAGTTACGTTATACCCTGCCCGGAAAGTGAAGCAGACAGAATTCGGCTAGGCACTACTATGTACACAGACATTCTCATCAATGCAACTTCCTACGAGAACCGAATCGCCCTTGTCGAAAACGGTAACCTGCGCGAATTCTACCTGGAACGCCTCTCTGAAAAGGGGCTTATCGGCAATGTTTACCTAGGCCGGGTGGTCCGGGTGCTGCCCGGTATTGATGCGGCCTTTGTCGATATCGGTCTGGAACGCACCGGTTTTCTCTACGTCGACGAGGCCTTGTATGTCTTTTCAGAAAATTATCAACGCCTTGCCCCCGGCCACAAACTAAAACAGACCCTGCCGATAAATTTTCCCAACACCCCGACCATCGATAAAATTCTGCACGAAGGCCAGGAAATTCTGGTACAGATTGCCAAGGAACCCATCGGATCCAAGGGTGCCCGCCTGACCTGCAACATCACCCTGCCCTGCCGCAATCTGGTGTTCATGCCGCTCACCGACCATATCGGCATTTCCCGTAAAATCGAGGACGAGGTCACCCGCCAGCAGCTGCGCGACAAAATTGAGGTGCTCCGGCCACCGGGCACGGGTTTCATCATGCGCACTGTGGCTGAAAATATCGGCAATGATGAGCTGGAAGCTGACATGGAGTTTCTCATGCAGCTCTGGGACGAAATCCTCACCAAAGCGAAGAAGACCCCGGCGCCCTGCCTGATCTACAAGGATCTTGACATTATTCTCCGTGCGGTCCGGGACTTTTTCACCGAGCATATCAACGAGCTGGTCATCGACTGCAAGGAAGTGTACGAACAGCTCCTGTCCTACGCTAAAACTTTTGCCCCCCAGCTACAAGACAAGATCACCTATTACGATAACGACCTCCCGCTGTTCGAATGCTACGGGGTGGAAGCCGACATCAACAGTGCTCTCGACAAAAAGGTATGGCTGCGCTCCGGCGGCTATATCGTCATCGAACCGACCGAGGCGCTGACCGTCATTGATGTCAATACCGGCCGCTATGTCGGCGCCACCGATCTGGCGGAGACAATTTTCAAAACCAACATGGAGGCCGTGCGGGAAATCGCCCGGCAACTCCGACTGCGCAATCTCGGTGGTATCATCATCATCGATTTCATTGACATGGACAACGAGCAGCACCGGGAAGAACTGTACACCGTCTTCCAGGAGGCTATGCGTGACGACAAAAGCAAAGTGAACATCCTCAAGCTCTCGGAGTTCGGCCTGGTGCAGATGACCCGCAAACGGTTGTCGGAAAGTCTTACGCAGATGATGTGCGAACCGTGTCTTTACTGTGGCGGCGACGGTTTCATCAAATCACGCCGCGCCATCTGCCACGAGATCTACCGCAAGATCACCCGAGACGCCCGTAAGATCGGCGGTTCGCATGTCACCATCAAGGTCCATCCCCATATTGCCGAAATGCTGCTCAACGAAGAATCCTACAACATCGAACAGCTGGAGCATAAGACAGAAAAACGATTCACCATCATCCCTATTCCCGACATGCACATCAAGCGGTATGATGTCATCTGGAACGAATAGATAGAAACGAACCCTCTTTTATTTCCTAACAGTCACAATACATCACTTATGGCAAAACACATCAGACTACGCAGTTCCTCGTGGAGGAGCGGCAGTTTTATTAAACAATTGTTATTGGCGCTGGCAGCGGTCATGGCCGTTGCCTTCTTTGTCGCCGTTTTCATTCTTTTCGAGTTTGAAAAACCGGTCCTGGTCCTGGAAAAAGAGATCCGCTTTCTCGGCGGCAGAGTGGAACTGCCGCTCCGCGTTTCCGACAAAAGAAGCGGGATCAGATCCATCACCATAACTCTCAGCCAGGGCAACAAAACCGCACCGCTTCTTGAGAAGACGTTCCCGCGCCAATCCTGGTTCAGTGCTGCCGGCCCCACCTCGATCAGCGAAAAAGTGATAATCGACGCTAAAAAGGCGGGAATCAAGGAAGGTGATGCCGAGCTGATGATCTCAGTGCGAGATTTTTCCCTGAACGGACTGTTCCAGGGTAACCTGACCGTGCAACGGATCAAGGTAACCATGGACACCACACCGCCGAAGGTTACGGTGAGCCATGCCCAGCGATATATCCATCCCGGCGGCAGCGGCATCGCGGTCTATACCATTTCCGAAAAACCCGGCCGCCACGGCGTCATGATTGACACCACCCTGTTTCCCGGATTTCCAACTAATAAAAAAGACACGTATATCGCCTATTTTGCTCTCCCTTGGGATGCCAAGAACACGGGAACCACCAAAGTATTTGCAGAAGATGAAGCAGGCAACGAAGCCACCGCTTCATTTACGAGCAGTTTCAAAAAAGCGGATGATAAACGGGACAGCGTCAATCTCAGCGACAATTTCCTCCAACTGAAAATTCCCGAATTCGAACAACGCTTCCCAGAGATGCGAGGCACCCAGCTTGAAAAATATCTGTACGTCAACAACGAGGTTCGGGTAAGCAATGCGCAGACCATTGCCAAGGCCTGCGCCAACACCGATCAAAATCAATTATGGTCCGACCGTTTTATCCGTATGCCTGGTGCAGGCAGGGCTGCTTACGCCGATCAACGTTCCTATCTCTATAACGGCAAGGTGGTCGACAACCAGACCCACCTGGGTGTCGACATCGCTTCAACCGAACGGGTAGGGATTAAAGCAGCCAATCGCGGCAAGGTGGTCTTTGCCGAGTATCTGGGGATATACGGCAACATGATCATCCTTGATCACGGCCAGGGAATATCAAGTCTCTATGCGCACTTAAGCAGCATCGACACCAAAGTGGGGGCCTTGGTCGAAAAAGATCAGCTGATCGGCCATTCCGGGGCAACCGGTATGGCTGCTGGCGATCACCTCCATTTTTCCATGCTTGTGCACGGCATCTTTGTCACGCCTACAGAATGGTGGGACCAACACTGGATCAATGTCAATATCAAGACTATTCTCAATGAAAAATAGTCTTCCCCCGGCAGGTGCCAGGGCTGGATTTCCACGCCTGCCCGGGCAAGACAAGGGGCCCAGATTCCGCTTACGGCTGCCCCTGCTCCTCTACAGCTATATTGCCAACGAACTGCTCGCGCCCTTCTTTGCCAGCTTCACCATCATCTGCTCTGTCTTTTTCCTGATCCGCTTGATTCCCCTTCTTGATGTGGTCCTGGAACTCCGTATCGGGTTCGGCGATTTCGTCCGCCTCTTTTCCTATATTTTCCCGTACATGCTGCTCTATGTCATCCCTATGGCCAGCATGGCCGGAGTCATTATCGGCTTTACCCGGCTGACCAATGACAAAGAAATACTGGCCCTCAAGGCCTGCGGCGTCAGCCTGCGCCAGATGCTGCCACCAGTCATTCTCATTGCCGCTGCCATCGCCTGCCTGACCGGTTTTTTTTCCATCCGCCTCATTCCCGCAGGTGCTTTGGGCGTTAAACAGCTGATGTTTCAACTGGCTAAGGAAAAGATCGACAAAGGCCTCAAAGAAAAAGATTTCACCGAGGCCTTAGGGGATATTGTCGTCTATGTTGACACCATCGACGACCAGAAGAACTGGCACGGTGTCTATGTCTCCGATATGCGCGGCCGCCAGCAACCTTTGATCACCGTCGCCAAGTCCGGACACATGGAGGCGGAGATGGAACGGATGATGGTAACGATCATCCTTAATGAGGGCACCCTGCACAACGCCGAAGGGCAAGACAACCAGGTGATCCGCTTTGACCGGTATCAGTTGCAGATATCCCTGCGGCCACCGACCCAGATTGGCGGCGAGGACATTACCGCGCAAACACGGGGTTCGATGAACCAGCAACAACTGCTGCAAGCTGCCGCCAAACATGGCCAGGATACTAAGGCGGGACGGATGTTTCTTTCCGAATACCACCATCGGCTGATCCTGCCGGTCGGTTGCTTCATCCTGAGCCTGCTTGGCCTGCCGCTTGGCTTGCAGGCCGAACCCGGCAAAAGGGCACTGGGTATCCCCCTGGGACTGTCCTTTTTTATTCTTTATTATATCGCTTTCACGACCACCCGGGTGATGAGTGAAGGGGGCACCCTGCCGCTGGTTTTGGGCATGTGGCTGCCAAACATTTTCTTTCTGACCCTTACCGTTTTCATCTTCCGGCGGGTGGAACAGGAAAAATCTCTAATTCCAGAGCGACTGCGAAGGTATGCCACCTTACTCTTTGAGGGATATCTCCAGCCGTGTTACGATCAGGCCTTTGTTTGGTTGCAGCAGATGTGGGACCGGTTGGGCCTGGGCAAGATGCCCTCTGCAACGAACGCAGAACGACGAAAACGAGGGCGCCGACTCCTGATCCATGCCAACGGAACCACCGGCATCTTTCATCTCCCGGCCTGCGAACAGTACAATTGTCCCCAATGCCGGATAGAATTCAAGAACATCACCATCGCCAAGGAGGCGGGATTTGAACCATGCGGGTTCTGCAAAACACTGCTGGAGCAACAGGACCAGCAAACTACCTCATCAAACTGACCGTTTCCGCTGTCCTTTTGTACCTGATCTTGCGAAACATCGATGTGCGTGCGACGGCAACAGCCGCAGCCCGCATTCCGTTGTTGACCCTGACGACCGCCCTGCTCCTGCAAATTGCCAGCAACTGTGTCGCCACTGGCCGCTGGTACGTGATCATGAACAAGATCGGTGTCTCGGGATCGTTTTTCTTTTATTTGCGGAGCTTTTTCAAGGGAGCCTTCTTTAATCAGGGACTGCCCACCAGCATCGGCGGCGATGGCCTGCGGATCATCGATGCCACCCGCATCGCCCTTAAAAAAGAGGATGCGGTTTTTGGCGTATTCATCGACCGGGTTATAGGACTCGCGGGTTTGCTGCTCTTAAATATCGCGGCCCTGTTGATCAACCACACCCTGCTGCCCGCCAACATCTATCTGCCTCTTCTGGGGGTGCTGACCCTGCTTTTCCTCGGCCTGATGGCGCTCTACTTCCTGCGCAAAATCCCTCTCTTCAATGCCGACAACCTGCTCGGTTACCTAGGGAGACTCTCGACCCGTTATCACCAAGTCTATTCGTCGGCCCCGGCTATTCTCCTGCAGACCGGACTTTCCGTGCTGACCCACCTCCTGGCCATGACCGCTTTTTATATCCTGGGCAACGGCCTTGGCCTCCACTATTCGCTGATGGTCTACCTGGCACTTGTTCCGCCGGTTATTCTGTTGACGATCCTGCCGGTCTCGCTCGCCGGCTGGGGCATCCGGGAAGGAGCCATGGTCGGTTTGTTTCTCCTGATCGGGGCAGACAAGGCGGCGGTACTCTCCTTTTCCATCATCTACGGACTCGTCAATCTGGTGGCCTCTTTGCCGGGACTTGTTGTTTATCTGGGACAGAAGAGCCGCATTTAACAAAAATATTATTAGAATAACCCCAATATTTTTCTTTTCAGGATTTCCCCATGAACATTGATACCATGCGATTTGTCGATCGGT
>CAITZN010000486.1 GCA_903896915.1 uncultured bacterium | reverse complement strand
GGCCCTTGCCGCTCAGGAGACCGACTTTTATCCCTTGTCCTTGAAACGTGAGATTTTGTGGCCTGGAACGATTTATGCCGATCCTTACGGACATGTGCTCGTGCTCACAAAATGGGTCGACCAGACTCCAGATAGCCCCGGGATTTTATTTGCGGTCGATGCTCAGCCGGATAACTCTATTGCTCGAAAAAGATTTTGGGAGGGGACGTTTTTATTTGCCAATATTGCCAGTGCCGGCCCAGGTTTCAAAGCGTTTCGACCCGTTGCTAATAACCGCCTGTTGAGCAATGCCGAATTGCCGAATTATTCTATTGAGCAGGCAGGATTAACACCTGATGAGTTCTACGCGCAACTGTATCAACTCATTAATCCTGACGGATTGAACGCGAAACAAGCGTACGAGGCTACCTTAACCGCTTTAGTGGAACAGTTGGAAACGCGCGTACAGTCGATTGCAAACGGCGAAGCTTATTTTCGCAAAGGCGGTTCCACCATTACCATGCCCAATGGAGCGGCTATTTTTGAAACTGTCGGCCCCTGGGAAGATTTTTCCACGCCATCACGGGACATGCGTTTGTTGATTGCGATAAATGTTTTGCTTAAATTCCCAGAGAAAGTCTTGAGTTATCCGGAGTTGTTTAATTTGACCGCCACATCCGCCCGGCAAGTTATGTCCGAGATAGAGCAGTTGCATGACCATCTGATTACAGAGAAGAAAATTCAGTATATCCGCAGCAATGGTGAGCCTTGGGAACTGTCAGTTGCAGAAATATTAGCACGTAAATCTGCTTTCGAGATGAGTTATAACCCCAATGATTGTGTTGAGGTTCGCTGGGGGGCGGAAGTCGGTACAGCGGAATATGCGAGTTGTCGTCGACATGCGCCTGCCGCGCAGATCAAACAAATGACTGCGGTGCGCGAATGGTTTCGGGAAGCAAAACGCCCGTCTCGTTAAGTCGGCTCAAAGTGGACTGTCCGTTTAAGTCCCAAGTTCAACAGGTAGTGGGCAGTAAACTTTATGTAAATTGAGAGTGTCAGGAGGTGATGCAATGAATTTTTCAGAAGCACGGCAAGGCAGAGTTTTTGTCCTTCGGTTAGAAGATGGCGAGATCGTCCACGAAATTATTGAGCAGTTCGCAATTGATCAGAACATTTTAGCCGCTTCTCTCATTATTGTCGGAGGTGCTGATGATGGCAGCAGGCTGGTGGTCGGGCCAAGGAAAGACCGGGGTTTACCCCTGGAACCGATGAAGTTTGAGCTGGAAAACGTTCATGAAGTTGCCGGTGTCGGAACCCTCTTTCGCGATGAGGAGGGCACTCCTCTCCTGCATATGCACATGGCATGCGGCAGGGCCGGGAAATCCGTCACAGGGTGCATTCGCGACGGGGTCAAAGTATGGCACATCATGGAGGTGATTATTCATGAACTGGTTGGAACCACAGCGAAAAGGGTAGTAGAAGAGCCATTGGGGTTGACGCTGCTGCGACCATAAGGGATGTGTGGAAATACCTCGTCAATTTTTTGCTTAGAACTGAAGCCTCAATGGTGCCTAAAGATAATTTATTAACATTTGAATTTTTATCGCTGTGTTTCATTACATTTGCTGCTGTTTGCAATGTGTCCGTCTTTTATAACTTCCACCTGTATCTGCAAGGCATCGGGCTTTCAGGAAAAGAGGCGGGGTTTATAATCGGCCTCTATTCACTTTCGGCAATGGTATTGTATGTGACCACAAGCCAGTTTATTCGTCTCGACAAGACCATAAACTGTATGTCGGCAGGCATTATGCTGGTCGTTGGCTGTGGCGTGTCGTACCTTTATGCAGAACAATTCTGGGCACTGGTCATTGTCAGAATAATCAACGGAATGGGGATGTTTCTGGTTATGGCATCTTGCATGGTCATGCTGGTTGCCATAATCCCACAGAAGAAATCTGGGTTGGCATTCAGTCTCTACTCGGTTGCCTTGCTGTTACCCTATTCAATTATGCCTGCAGTCTCTGAAGTGCTGATGCCACTGATACATAAACCAACAATAATATATATGCTGACAGCTTGTCTGCTTTTGCCTGCTGCCTTTTTGGTGGTGAGCCTGCGCACTCGGGTACGAAATCGGTTTTTGGATCAGGAAAAAAAACGGGAGGGAGTACTCTGTAAACATGCTGAACGGAAAAATCTCTTAAGCAAACCCATCCTCGCTATACTGCTTGTAAACGGTATTTATTTTATTATTTTTTCATCGCTTTTTTATTTATTTGAAGGGTTTGCAGTCGAAAAAGGAATGAAAAACCCCGGCTTCTTTTTCACCACTCAGATGGGGGTCATGATTGCCATTCGTCTGCTTGTCGGTCGCATTTTCGATATTTTTTCGAAGGTTTCCTTGGTAGCCATAGCGTTAGTATTAACAGGGGCAGGGTTTGTCCTTTTACGGGTCATGCCGAATCAGACGTGGATGCTGCCGATTGCGGTGCTGTTCGGCTTGGGGATGGGGTTGTGCGTCCCACCGTTAAACTCGTTGATGTATCTCAATACAAGGCCACAGTTTCGTGGGTATAATGCAAATATGATGATGCTTGTTCTCCACTTGGGTTCTTTTATGGGATCCTTTTTCGGGTCTTGGGTCATCGATTTCGGCGGATACGACCAATTTCTGACAATTGCCGCAGTTATAGCTGTGGGTGCTGCTGGATTTTTTTTAGTCGTAAATCCTGCCAAGGGAATTTCAATTGGCATCATCGACAGTTAGTATTTTAATATATAAATATGTGAATGACTGAAGCATCTTGATGAGAGACAAAACGAGATCTCTACGATTTGCTGACCACATCCTCTCCCCGTTTGTTACTTGACCTACCGACTTTGAAATTCCATATTGCCCAACGGAGGCCCGCTTGGAGATCGTCGCTATCATAATTGGCATCACTTTGATTGTAGTGGTTCTTTGGGAGGGATTTGAGACCATCATCCTGCCACGCCGGGTGACTCGCCGCTATCGACTCACCCGTTATTTCTACCGTAACAGTTGGCGTCCCTGGGTGAAGATGGTCAATTCCCTGGTTCCCCTGCGGCAGCGGGAAACATGGCTGAGCTATTTTGGCCCTCTGTCGCTCCTGGTGCTTCTGAGCGTTTGGGCTGTCGTTCTCATCAGTGGTTATTCCCTCATTCACTGGGCTCTTGGCTCAGCTGTGCTGACCACAGACGGTAATGTCGGTTTATTCAACGCTTTCTATCTCAGTGGTTCTACGTTTTTCACCCTTGGTCTTGGAGATACTCTCCCTCGCACCTCTTTGGCTCGCTTGCTGGTGGTGGTCGAATCAGGTATGGGATTCGCCTTTCTTGCTCTGGTTATCGGCTATCTGCCAGCCCTCAACCAATCCTTCGCGAGCCGCGAGGTGAGAATCTCGCTCCTCGACGCTCGCGCCGGTTCACCTCCAACGGCTTCGGAATTGCTTTGTCGGCATGGCCACAAAGAGGGCAAAGAGGCACTGCGGCAGCTCCTGCATGAATGGGAGTACTGGTCGGCAGAGTTATTGGAAGGGCATCTTTCCTATCCCGTCCTTGCCTATTTCCGTTCTCAGCATGACAATCAATCGTGGCTGGCAGCTTTGACCGCGATTCTAGATGCTTGTGCAATGATTGTGGCTGGATTAGAAGGGGCCTGCGAGCGTCAGGCGGAACTCACTTTTGCCATGGCCCGTCACGCTGTTGTCGACCTCTCTCGTGTCTTTATAAGTGGTCCCGTTGAGACATACCCTGATCGATTGCCGCCGGAAAGACTAATGGAACTTCGTCTCCTTCTGGCCAGTAAAGGACAGAAATTGCATGAGGGTGATGCTGTTGAACGTAAACTACGAGAACTACGTCTCCAATACGAGCCGTATATCAACTCACTCGCCATCCACTTTCAGGTGAGTCTGCCACCCTGGATCGCTGATGAGCACTGGGTTGACAACTGGCAGGGAAGCTATTGGGGGCGGCATTGAAGGGTTGCTAATTCTATGAGGAATAAGGGGTGCCGAACATTTTCAATCAATTCGAATGTATACTGGTTGCGTCTAACCAGCGTTGTTAATGAATAATTCTGCAAAGAGGTCATCTCTGTTCACGGCCAACGGCTACAGATCGTTGATCATGCTCGGTATAGCGCTACTATTGGGTGGAGCGTTAGCCGTGCCTTTTTATTACGAGACCCAGACGCTTTGGTACAAAGTGGGACCCGACAAGATTCTACTCCGGGCCGGGCAGCTAGCTGGTATGTTGACGCTTGTTTTGTTGATGTTGCAAATTATTGTAGCTCAGCGGGTCTCGTTTATTGAAAATCTTTTTGGCAGTGCACATTTGATGCGTTGGCATAGGATAAACGGGGTGCTTGTCGCCTGTACGGCATTGATTCATGTGGTCCTGGTGTTGGCCCCTGAAGGGATGAATAATCTGCCGATTGGGAAAAAATACTTGCCTGAGATGATCGGAGAACTCCTTTTCCTGATGATCCTTATAACGGTCGTTTCATCTCATTGCAGATCATTGCTGCGACTGGACTACGCCACATGGAGAATGGTGCATAGACCATTGGGATATTTTGCCCTTGTGCTCGTGTTCATCCATGTTTTTTTCGTGAGCGAGTCTTTTACGCATATTTTGCCAAGATCCCTATTAATCGTTATTTTTGCTGGATTAGCGTTGTTTACAGGTGTTATCCAGAGAACACGGTTGGGTCGAAGTCATTGGAAATAGTGCAAATTTATTAACTTGATACAGGTGGATGGGTTTGCTTGTCTCCTGTCATGAAAACGATCGTTTAGCACCGTGTTCAGCTTGGAGATCATTCTCATCAAAATCATCGGAGGTTGTTATGAAAAAATTATATTTTTTTGGAATATCATTTCTTCTGTTTGTTGTGATCGGCCAAAACGCCTACGCTGCGGCTCGTGAATGGGAATTGGATCAGGCGCATTCAAATATTTATTTCAGCGTGGGGCATATTTATTCAAAAATTCAGGGGCATTTCAATGAGTTCAGTGCAAAAGTCAGTTTCGACCCTGCAAATCTGAAAGAGAGCCATTTCTTTGTTAAAATAAAGGTGGACTCCATTGACACCGGTATCAGCAAACGTGACAAGCATCTGCTTTCTGCTGATTTTTTCGAAAGCGGCAAGCATCCTCTTATTACGTTTGAATCAAAAACCATTACGGATGCTGGCAAAGGGGTTTATGAGGTTGCGGGAAGGCTTAATATAAAAGGGAAAGAATACGATTTGACGCTCCCTCTCACCTTTGCCGGTGTGAAAGATCATCCTGCAGTCCCGGGTAAACAGGTGGCGGGCTTTAATGGCACAATTACTGTCGACCGAATTGTTCTCAATGTCGGCGATGAGAAATTTTATAAAATGGGGCTCGTCGGTAAAGATGTGGAGGTCCTGGTCACCTTTGAAGCATTAGCCGTCAAGTAATTGGCAACCCTGCTGCAATATCAAAGTGAGCGGTTCGCCCCAAGCCGCCTCTCTGATACCTGGGGCTGAGTGTTTTTCCGCGCAGAACCATTCCTGTCCTCATGGTCCTTGAAAAGATTTCTCCGCTCTGTGAACTGAATGCCAATATGGCATCTTGCACTATGATAAAAAAGATTCTCGCAGAAGTGCTTTCAAGTTGTCTTGTTTGTTTTGACTGTTCTTCTTGTTCAAGCTGCTCCAGCCCATCGAGGGATTGCGTTGAACCATGAGTCCCGAGAATGTGCCGGTTTTTGGCCGGGTGTTGAGTTTGTGATATTCATTCTTCCTGAACATTGGCAACCATATTTCCCGGAATACAATCCGAAATCCGGAATGACGACACTGGTGACGGAAAGAGGAGCCTGTGGTTACAAAAGAAAAGGTGACGAAGATAAATGCTGCAAAGAGCTTGGCTATAAATACGTGAGCGATAATATCGGATATAATAAAAAAACAATTTTGAGCGACAGGGACGGCTCCCTCCAAGAGATGAGAGATCGTGATATAAAGTGATCGGGCAATTGAGCATTTCAATTTGATTCAAGATAGGAACTACGCAAATGATTGTATCGGAGTTACTGCAACTTTCTGGTAGCTATTGGAGTGCCTGCGCCCTGCACGCTGGCGTGAAATTGGATGTGTTCACCTCCCTTGTCGAAGCGCCGATGACGGTGCCGGAACTGGCGAGGATCATCAAAGTCGATCAAAGGGGACTAGCAATGCTCCTCAATGCGTTAACAGCCTTGGAGCTTTTGGAAAAAAATGGTGAGTGTTTTTCAGCTACCACTTTCAGTGGCGAATATCTCTCTCGGAAATCTCCAGCCTACATGGGCCATATCATCATGCACCATCACTACATCATGGAGGGATGGTCTAAGCTGGACGAGGCGGTACAAAGTGGAGTTCCTGTTCGCACTCGTTCATCTCATGGTACGGATGGGGCTCAACGGGAAAGTTTTTTGATGGGTATGTTCAATCTGGCCTCCTTACTCGCGCCTCGCCTTGCCGAGGAAATTGACCTGAGAGGACGTTACCGGCTGCTTGATCTGGCAGGAGGGCCTGGTACTTATGCTATCCATTTCTGCAAGAAGAATCCAAAGTTGACCGCTGTCATCTATGATCTTCCCACCACCCGTCCTTTTGCCGAGCAGACTGTTGAGCGCTTCGCTCTTTCCGACCGCATTGCATTCAGTGAGGGAGACATCATTGATGATCCTATCGGCTCCGGTTTCGACGTGGTTTGGATATCACACCTGTTGCACAGTGAAGGTCCGGAAGCATGTGCTGCCATTGTTGCCAAAGCAGCGGCTGCCCTTAACGACGGCGGTCTGCTCTTGATTCAGGAATTCATCCTTGAAAACAGTCGAGTCGCCCCGCTCCAGCCTGCGCTTTTTTCGCTCAATATGCTGATCGGTACACCGTCTGGTCAGGCCTACTCGCAAACTGAATTGCGCGACATAATGACAAAAGCCGGTTTGCAGGATGTGCGCCTGCTGCCTATTCAGATTCCTAACGGCGCTGGTATTATGACAGGAGTGCGATGAGCTAGAACGGCAAGCTGCGTGCGAACCGGACCGCTTTATGAACAGCTAAGTTGTTTATGCGGGAAGCTGAAATATGTTTTTGAGGTGACTTAAAATTATGATTGAATGTTCTTAATAGGGAGGGATGGAGGTCAAGAGATCGTGAGAAGTCATTAACAACGCATATTGACCAATTGTGATTAACTCGTTCTAAATGTGTGAAAACTCCTTTTAAGGAAAAGTCATGGGGCGTCACCTACCTCAAAGTGCATTGATTAATCTGGTGATGGTTGCCGGGTTGGTCAGTGTCTTGGGATTTGCGACCCTCATGGGAGTGAGTTTGTTTCAGGAGCGCGAAAGCCGCATCGTGCATGCCCGCCTTGAGACAGAAAATATTGCCCGAGTTATGGAGGGACAGGCTCAGGCAACAATCGAAAAAATTGACATAATCTTGAAGGATGTGCAGGGACATTTGCAGCTATCTGATTTGCGCACCGGAAAAGATGCGCGGTCACCTGATTCCAACTCGTTTCATGTGTTTCTCAAGCAAAAAATCGCCGGAATTAGCGAAATCGATGTGATTCATCTAGCAAACGCGGCGGGCGACTATTCCAATAGTTCACTTGACCCTGTTCCCGCCATTAATATTTCCGATCGGGAATTTTTCAAATTTCACCAGGAAGATAAAGCCTCAGGTCTGGTGATATCTTCGCCTCTTGTTTCCAGAACGCTCGGAAGTTGGGCAATAACAGTCAGTCGCCGTGTGGATTCTCCAGACGGCAATTTTGCCGGTATTATCAATGCAATCCTCCAGCTCAGTTATTTCGAAAAATTTTATTCCTCATTGAATCTCGGAACCCATGGAACGGTTTTGATGCGTGACAGCAAGATGCGTCTTCTAGCTCGCCATCCGAGGCTTGAAGAAAATATGGGTAAGGTCATGCCGGATCACCCGGTTGCCAAACTCATTGCTCAAGGCAGTGAAAACGGAACCTACAGTGAGTACAGTCCGGCGGATGGCATCAAAAGGATTTATAGCTATCGCCGGGTTGGCGAATATCCTCTGTATGTTCTGGCTGCCATAGCTGAAAAAGATTATCTGGCCGAGTGGTACACTCACATTGTTCGTTACAGCGTTGCAGGGTTTGTCATCACCCTTATTTCCATAATGCTGTTGCTGAATGCTCGGAGCAGCTTGTTGCGACAGATGTTGGCCGAAGAAATGAGCCGGGAGAGTGAATCTCGCTTTCGGGTTCTGATCGAACAGGCTCCGGAGGCCATTTTGGTCTACGATGTTGATTTGGGTCATTTTGTAGATGCCAACACCAGCGCGGAAAAGCTATTCGGTTGCAGTCATCCTGAATTGCTGCAATCTAATCCGCAACGCTTCTACTTGCCAGAACAGTTCGGTTCGCAGGAAGTTATCGAGGGCATGGTTTCCCGTAGTATCTTGCGGGCACTAGCAGGGGAAGTGGTTCAGGTTGAACGGCCTGTCCGAAGTGTTGACGGCAGAAATCTGATCTGCGAACTGAACTTGGTTCGCCTGCCATCCGAACAGGGTCGTCTGATACGGGCCTGCTACATTGATATTACTAGGCGCAAGGAGGCTGAGAAAGCACTGCAAATAAGTGAGGAACGGCTACGCACCTTGTTTGAAGGCGCCCCCATCGGTATGTACCGGACAACCCTTGATGGGCGTTGTGTCGATGCAAATGCTATCCTGGCAACCATGTTCGGTTTTGCGAGTATTGAGGAGTTGATTGAACAGGTTAATGTGCAAGGAATTGCCGCAACCATCGGGGTTGCCTCAGAGGAGCGAGCGGATTTTGTCGGGAAGGTTAAAAAGGCTCAAGGGCGCTATGTGCAACAGGAGGTGACCCTCCGGCGGAAGGATAGCACGCTTATTGATACCATCGTCTATATGATGCTTACCTCCGACCCGGTTACCAACGAGCCATGTCATGTAGGTTTTATTGAGGACGTCACTGAGCGCAAGAAGATGGAGGGCCAGCTTCGGCAATCCCAAAAAATGGAGTCCATCGGGCGTTTGGCCGGCGGTGTCGCCCATGACTTCAACAATATGCTGAGCGTTATCCTGGGTGCTGCAGAGCTTTCGATAATGAAAGTTCCCGAAGATACTAAACTCTGGAAGAACCTCACGGCGATCAAAACTGCGGCGGAACGCTCGCGTGACATCACCCGCCAGTTGCTGGCCTTCTCCCGCAAGGAGATTATTGCGCCTCAGTCGGTCCAGCTTAACACCCTGATTTCGGAGTCGCAAAAGAACTTGGGGCGACTGATTGGTGAGGATGTCACGCTTACCTTCCGCCCGGCTACTGACCTTTGGACGGTCAAAATCGATCCCTCGCAGTTAGACCAGATATTAATGAACCTCTCAGTCAATGCTCGCGACGCTATGACTGACGGTGGTACCCTGATCATAGAAACGGCAAATATCCATATTGGCGATGATTATATCCGCTATCACAGTGATGCTAAGCCGGGTGATTATATTCAACTAACGGTCAGCGACACTGGCTTTGGTATGGACCGGGAAACCCAGCGGCATATATTTGAACCGTTTTTCACCACCAAGCAGGTCGGCCAAGGGACCGGTCTTGGTTTATCGACCGTTTTTGGCATTGTTACCCAGAATAACGGTTTTATCAACGTCTACAGTGAGCCTGGCCAAGGAACCTCTTTCAAGATATACCTGCCGCGTCTGATTGGAAAGGATGTGGTGGTTGATGAGCAGGCCTCTGCTGTGGCGCAAACCGGTACCGAGAAGATTCTGGTGGTTGAAGATGAAGAAATGCTGCTCTGGACGACGACCAACCTGCTGGAGGAGATCGGCTACTCAGTGATCCAGGCCCGAACACCTGAAGAGGCTATCTCGATTTGTGAACAAGATGATCAACAGATTGACCTGATTCTGACCGATGTGGTCATGCCAGGGATGAATGGCCGCAAGATGGTTGACCGAATCTGGGTGATTCGCCCTAACATCAAGGTGCTGTTCATGTCCGGTTACACATCCGATATTGTTGCACAGCGCGGCATTGTAGAGGAAGGGATGCATTATATCCAAAAGCCGCTTGGGATGAACCAGTTGAATGAGAAGATCAGATATGTGCTGTCTTCAGTGTGAAATAGATAATAATATCAGTAGAATCTTTTGAAAAAAGTTGATTAATGCACTCCGATCTTCATGGGCTGATCTTTAGAATTAGACGCTGATTGTTTGTTGTGATAAACTTTAAACATCAGAAATCAGAGAAAACGGGTTGAACCACATTTTATAAAATCTTTCCTTGGCGTGAGACCTTGTTCAGGGGGGCGCCAATGTCAACTTCTCAACGTGCTATCATGTCTTTAGCTGGCTATTATGTAAAAGTCATCCTTGCAAAAGGCTGGCTGATTTATCTTTGCCGTCCGTGGAGCCTGCCAAAAAGGCAGGTGAGCAAAATCCCTAACCAGCCAAGCAAGTTGTTGCAGGCTTGATCAACTAAAACATTGAGGCAGGATAAAAAACCTATAAAGGAGGGTAGCATGAGTTGGTATGTCAATCTGAAGATCAGTCAGAAACTGCTTGTGGTAGCTTTACTTGTCAGCCTCGCAATAGGAGGGCTTGGGGCCTTTTTTATTCTTCAGATGGGTAAGGTTTACAATGCCGCTAATTTCGGCAATGTCAACAGCGTCCCAAGCCTGGAGGTGATGAACCGCATCCTCAGTGGCAGTAAAGAGATGTACATTTTTCTCCTGCGTCACATCCATATTACCGATGTGTCTCGGAAGACGATGGTAGAAGGTCTGCTGGCATCAGCGCAGAAAGATACCGAAAAAGCATTGGCAGATTATGATAAGCTTATCTCTGATGATACCGATAAACAGATGCATGCACTCAATCGGGATCAATTCATCCAACTCACTAAACTGATACAGGATGTGTTCCAATATTCTCGTGTCAATAATAGCGATGAGGCTCGAGCTGTACTTCGAGACAGAGGGTATCCGCTCCAGGAAAAGATCAACAAAGCCTTTGATAATCACATCGCCTATAACATGAAATTGGCAAATGAAGGGAGCAAGGACGCCCAAAAAACATATGCTTCTGCACGTCTCATGGGCATCGTTGGCATAGTGGTAACCGTTGTACTTTTATTTGTAATTTTGATGATTATCAGTCATTTGATATCTAGTCCTG
>CAITZN010000485.1 GCA_903896915.1 uncultured bacterium | reverse complement strand
CCGTTGAGATAGTTATCATAGGCCGCCATGTCGATCAGACCATGACCAGAAAAGTTAAAGAGAATGGTCTTAGGTTCTTTCGGATCTCGCATCGCCTCGATAATGGCACCGCGAATAGCATGGGTGGTTTCAGGCGCGGGAATGATCCCCTCAGTTTTTGCAAAAAGGATGCCTGCCTCGAAACATTCCATCTGATGCACCGCTCTAGGGGTGACAATACCATCGCGAACCAGGGCGGAGACGATAGGCGCCATGCCATGGTAGCGCAACCCGCCGGCATGGATACCAGGAGGCATGAAATCATGCCCGAGGGTATACATATAGAGTAGTGGCGTCATCATGGCGACGTCGCCCGAGTCATACGCCAGCTTGCCGCCGGTCATGCTCGGGCAGGAGGCTGGCTCATAGCCGACAAACTCAATCTTCTTGCCGTTGCGATAATCAGCGACAAAGGGGGCCAGCAGACCGGCGAAATTCGAACCGCCGCCGCAGCAGCCAACGATGACATCGGGATACTCGCCCGCGATCTCCATCTGCTTCTTAGCCTCAAGCCCAATGATCGACTGATGCAGGACTACATGATTGAGCACGGACCCAAGAGCATAATTGGTGTCGTCATGGGTGGCAGCATCCTCCAGGGCCTCGGATATGGCAATACCTAGCGAACCAGGGGTGTCGGGGTTCTCTGCTAAAATCCTGCGTCCCGTGTTGGTGTCCATGCTGGGGCTGGCAACCACCTGACCGCCATAGGTCTGCATGATGAATTTACGATAAGGTTTCTGGTCATAGGAGACACGAACCATATAAACCTTGCACTCTAGGCCAAACTTGGAAGTCGCCAACGACAAGGCCGATCCCCATTGTCCGGCGCCAGTCTCAGTGGCCAGCCGTTTGACGCCTTCCCGCTTGTTGTAGTAGGCTTGGGGAACCGCTGAATTGGGTTTATGGCTGCCAACCGGGGAAACACCTTCATTCTTAAAAAATATTTTTGCCTTGGTACCCAGCGCCTCTTCCAGTTTATACGCCCGGACCAGGGGGGTGGGCCGCCAAATCTTATAGACTTCCAGGACCTCTTGAGGGATAGGAATATAGCGTTCCATGCTCATTTCTTGTTCGAGCAGGGCCATGGGGAAAACAGCAGAGAGCTTTTCCGGCCCCATCGGCTGGAGGGTTTCAGGGTCTAGGGGAGGTTGCAGACCACCTGGGATATCGGGGACGACATTGTACCAACTTGTCGGCATCTCATCTTCACGCAAAACAATCTTTTTCATGACTTCTCCTTGGTTATCTTATGGTGAAGGCCAGGCTACGTTCGATCCAGCGAACCGCAGCCTCCTCAAATTCAATGCAGCCTCATGAACACGTTCAATTCTGACATCCTGTCCAGACAATTATCAATCGGCATTATCTACAGTAATCCGGCAAAATTCTCAAGAAGACGAAACCATTTCCTGGACGCTTCTCTTCATTATCCGCACCAGCAGGGCTTCCTGTTCCGAACAGCCAAGAACCTTTTGCAAAATTTCTCGAGGATTTGCGCCGGGCTGCCCCTGATGGTTCAACAACTCCAAATACAATATCCCCTCACGCAACTCCATGCGGTTGACTAGCGGTCGGAGATCGAGGTCTTTATGCCGATTTTTGCGAAAACGATCGATAACAAAGGTATCCTGATTGAAAAAGCTTGTAATCCGCTCCTGCAATTCCTCCTCCTGCCAGGTCCGACTGCTGATCTCATACCTGGTTAAACTGCTCATTGCCACATTTCGGGGAGCAAAGGTAACAGCAACGACTCTAATCATCTCGGGCAACTGGTTATTGAGCTGATCGACGGTGTCCTCAATGGATGCCAGAGGTCGAGCCAGATCCATATCAAAGAACTCTGCGAGGCTCTCAACCCCAACAGGCAAGGCCTGACTGAAAGAAACACGAGGGGTAGGATTGAATCCACTGGAAAAAAGAAGGGGCAGTTTTG
>CAITZN010000484.1 GCA_903896915.1 uncultured bacterium | reverse complement strand
TGCAGACCTGGTGAAAAGCGCTGTTTTTGCCCTTTTTCCACAGGTTGAAAGTCGACAGGACAAGCGGTTGCTGGCGAAAATGGTCAGTGGCGGTGCGGCTTTTGAATTGCAGCGGATGGTCGTGAGCAACCCGGAACTGATCGGCACCACCAAGTCTCTCTGGGTTATAGCCAAGGATGAGGTGGATATGTTTGTCAAAGGATATATTCCCCGCAATGTACCGGAATCCGAACGGCGGGTGAGCGATAAACAGGTTGCCTGGATCGATCAACTGGCGGCAGCAGGCCGGCTCGAGAAGAAGTTTAACACCATTTTCTTTCAGGCCGGTGATTCGCGCGAACCTGAACTTGCCGGTATTCGAGGGGCGGCGATGGGATCGCTGTTTACCCTGATGGTCACTCTGGCCCTCTCTTTTCCCATAGGTGTGGCGGCGGCGGTCTATCTCGAAGAATTCGCTCCCAAGAATCGCTGGACTGACCTGATCGAGGTCAATGTCAACAATCTGGCCGCTATTCCTTCCATCGTTTTCGGTCTACTCGGCCTGGCCGTGTTCCTCAATTTTATGAATCTGCCCCGTTCGGCATCTTTGGTAGGCGGGCTGGTCCTGACTCTGATGACCTTGCCCACGATCATCATCGCCAGCCGAGCCTCGCTTAAATCAGTGCCGCCCTCTATCCGGGAAGCGGCTCTGGGGATCGGGGCCTCGAAGATGCAGACCATCAGCCATCATATCCTGCCACTGGCCCTGCCGGGGATCATGACCGGGACCATTATCGGCATGGCCCGCGCTCTGGGTGAGACCGCGCCGCTTTTGATGATCGGCATGGTGGCCTTTATTGTCGATGTACCCCATAGCTTCAGCGATCCGGCAACCGTCCTGCCGGTGCAGATCTATCTCTGGGCGGACAGTCCGGAACGGGCCTTTGTGGAGCGGACCTCGGCGGCGATCATGGTCCTGCTCTTCATCCTGTTGCTGATGAACGCCGCCGCAATTTTTCTCCGTAATAAGTTCGAGCGTCGTTGGTAACGCAATTGGAATACTTTGCTAACAGAAAGCGAATAAACGGGTGATATTGTCAATCCATCATCTAATTCAGATTATTTTTTTTAAGGAGATTTCCCCATGCAAAAAATAGGTTTAACTCTGGCTGCGGCCTCACTGATGCTTGCTTCCGTCACTGCCACCCAGGCCGCAGATGGCCGCGATTACATCTCCATTGTCGGTTCGTCCACAGTTTATCCTTTTGCCACCTCCGTGGCTGAACAGTTTGGAAAAACGACCAAATTTAAAACCCCGAAGATCGAATCAACCGGCACCGGTGGCGGCATCAAACTGTTTTGTGCCGGTGCGGGCGTTGATAGCCCGGATATCGCCAATGCTTCACGCCGCATGAAAAAATCAGAGATGGAAACCTGCCAGAAGAATGGTGTCACCGAGGTAGTAGAGGTCAAAGTCGGTTTTGATGGTATCGTGCTGGCCAACAGCAAAAAAGCTGAACTGATGAAGCTGAGCCGCAAGGATATTTTTCTGGCTCTGGCAAAAGAAGTACCGAATCCCGATGGCGGTGACAAACTGGTCGCCAATCCGTACAAGACCTGGAAGGATGTAAACGCCTCCCTGTCAGCCAACAAAATCGAGGTCCTCGGCCCGCCGCCAACCTCCGGTACCCGTGACGCCTTTGTTGAGATGGTCATGGATGGCGGTTGCGAGACCTTTGATCTGTATAAGGCCATGAAGAAGAGTGATGAAAAGAAATTCAAGGCCGCCTGCCAGACCCTTCGTGAGGACGGCGGTTATGTTGAGGCCGGCGAGAATGACAATCTGATCGTACAGAAACTCGAGACGAACACAAAAAGTGTCGGTATCTTCGGCTACAGCTTCCTCGATCAGAACGCCGACAAGATCCAGGGTTCAACAGTTGATGGTTCGGCCCCGACTTTTGAAAATATCGCAACAGGTAAGTACGTGGTTTCCCGGCCGCTCTTCATCTATGTGAAGAAGGCGCATGTCGGTGTTATCCCCGGTATCAACGAATATCTGGCTGAGTTTACCAATGACCGTGCCTGGGGGGAGACCGGCTATCTTGCTGATAAGGGTTTGATTCCCTCTCCTGCGGCAGAACGAAAAGCCATTGCGGCTGATGCCAAAGCCTTGAAGCTGGTCGTGATCGATAAATAAAGATTGTACCTGAAAAACCGGTCATGGCGGTTTGAGCAGTCAGCGGCAATTGACGATTTGACTGCTCAAACCTCATAGCCAGTGTCCCACAATAGGGTATAGAAAGAAAAAGGATCAAGTGCCTGTCGGAGCGTCTGCAAGGGCGTTCCGGCGGGTGGAGTTGGATGATGGCAACAGCAACGGATACGGTTTTTGATATGCGTGACGCTTTATATGAACAGGACAATGCACAAGCAGCGGTAACCGCCAAAGTGCAAAAGGTTGACCGCGATCATCGGCAGACCGTCGGCATTCCGTTTGTCGAAGATCCGAGGATGAGCTGTCGGGAGGTCGATGTCTATTACGGCGACAAGCATGCTATCAAAAACGTGTCCATCGATGTCGGCAAGAACGAGGTGCTGGCTATGATCGGCCCGTCGGGTTGCGGCAAGTCGACTTTTCTTCGCTGTCTCAACCGGATGAATGATACCGTGGCCAGCTGTCGGGTGACCGGCGAGATCCTGTTGGATGATCTCAACATCTACGACAAAAAGGTGGATGTCGTGCCTTTGCGGGCTCAGGTGGGCATGGTTTTCCAGAAGCCTAATCCTTTTC
>CAITZN010000483.1 GCA_903896915.1 uncultured bacterium | reverse complement strand
GACAGTTCGCTCCGAGCTTGTTCTGACTGCTCAAGCAGCTGTTTCCAGTTGACGAGCAGATCATCGTAATCCATCAGGCCGTGATCGCGCTTGAATTGGTTGTAATGATCCTTAATCGTATAAAAATCATTAATAAATTCTGACAAATGGACGTGGTTTTCGTAGACGAGGTCCTTGATAGTGGTCGCTTTATTGATCGCCCCGGAGATGAGGTTGATAATCACCCGTTTTGAGGGGAACCGTTTGCCTGCTCCGGCCATGCCGAGAGAAGATTTGATCAGATTGATGATACCTTCGGCGTCACCCCGGTCGATGATGGTGAAATTAGCGCCCAGGCCGAGGTGGTGACCGTAATGACGGAGTAAGATGTTGGCGGTAGCGTGGAAGGTCCCGCCCATGACGCGACGGCTGGACTGGTCCGTCAGTTGCCCGGCCCGGTGCAGCATTTCTTGAGCAGCTCTTCGGGTAAAGGTGAGCAGGAGGATCGATTCCGGCAGGACCCCCTGTTGAATCAGGTAGGCCATTCGGTAGACGAGGGTCCGAGTCTTGCCGCTGCCTGCCCCTGCAATCACCAGGATCGGCCCGTTGCCATGGGTAACGGCAGCATATTGGGCGGGATTCAGGACTTCGGGCGTAATGGTGGTGGCTACAGTGGTGGTTTGATGGTGCTGGGCGGCGCCTAGCAAAGGTTGATATTGCATACCCGGTTTTCTACCATAGAGGGGCAGGAGGTGCAATGAGTGTTGACATATCCGCAAGGGACTGGGTAAAGTCCCAGCGGAAAAAATGCAATTCCCCGCTAGTTACTTAACTCTTGAGAATTATTCAAAGGAATTGTTTTACTGGTCGGATATTGAGGCCTCTTTCCGGAAGTATTACTACGGGAAAGACGATTTATTGACATGTTTACAGGATACCGATGATGCATCCAGAGCAGATATTTACCGAGAAAGTCGTACAGTCCCTGTTCCCGCCGGAGCGCACCCATGATTTCTTTGATGCGCTGTTTGGTGATGCCAATGAAGGGGCCTACGATATTGCCTTTACCTTTGACCGCTATGACCAGGCTGGTCAAACCCTCAGTTTTCTCCTTAACCTACATGAGAGGCCGGGGCGTTGTTTAGCCTGTAATTTGACATCTGGCCTGCCTCAAGTCTTTTCACGGCATCCGGTGATCAATATTAAGGGATTGGTGCAGGATATCGAAAAACTGTTAGGTGGGACAATGGTGTGCGAGAGTTGGAAAGTAGGGCATACCATCCAGAAAGGACGGTCATTGCATTGCATCCCTTTGCAGATTCAGCTTCGTCAGCCGTAGTCTTTTCCGTGTCCGGCGTTATTATCCGAACACGGAGTGTTAGGGATTGGGGGGTAATTAATCAGTTGATGGCAACTTGAGCGCGACCGTTGGCCTTGGCCTGATAGAGAATATCATCGGCCTTTTCCATCCAAGCGTCAATGTCCATTCCAGTTTTCCATTCGGAAAGCCCGATGCTTACACCAAGTTTTCCCGCATCGGTGACGACGCCGAGCTGTTCAACCGCCAGGCAGAGCCGTTCGGCCAGGTGCCGAGCATCTTTCATATTGGTGTCCGGGAGGACGAGCAGGAATTCATCGCCGCCCATGCGAACCAGCAGGTCGGTGAGGCGAATCTGCTTCTTGAGAGCTTCGGTAACCTGTTGTAACACCTTGTCGCCCATCATGTGCCCCATGCAATCATTGACCGACTTGAAGTGGTCAAGGTCGAGGGCCGCCAGGGTGAGGGGGCGGTTGTGACGGTTGGCCTGTTCAACAATGGAACCGATTCGTTCTGTAAAGACAAAACGGTTAGGCAGGCCAGTCAGGTTGTCCTTGCGTGCCTGGGCGAAGATTTC
>CAITZN010000482.1 GCA_903896915.1 uncultured bacterium | reverse complement strand
TATCTCAGGAATATGGATGGTGAAACCGGCGGCATCGAGGGTCTTGTAGACAGACCGGACATTATAGGTTTTGATGCGCAAAAAAATCATAGGCCTAGTTTGGCATGAGCCATCCGATCGGACCAATCGGGTAAACTGCACCTGTTTTTCTTCAAGCAATTTGACCAGTTTACTCAAAGCCTGCGGATCGTCGTTATCTTCGATTGAAATTAGAACAGACCCCTTTTCACCCAGTCCAAAAAGGCAGCGATAGGCCTTCATCAGATCCCCGATGGTGAAAATGCCGACCACCTTATCCTCTTCGTCAATCACAGGGAGGGCGCCGATCTTACGGGACTGAAACAGAAGCAGGGCATCGTCCAGGGTTGAAAGCCGGGACACGGCCAGGCAATCCTTGGTCATCACAATCGAAATCTGCGTATTTTTCACCCGTTCTTCGACGTTGTCTCGTTCCTTGCTCCGAGCAACGGAAGATGGCCGGGCTGAGCGCAGATCTCGATCGGTCAATATTCCCTTCAGGACGCCCTGTTCGTCGACCACCGGCAGATGCCGAATACTATGGTGCTGCAGGATATCAATCGCATCGGCAACGGTCTGATCAGGAGTGACCGTGATGGGTGGTGATGTCATATGGTAGTGTATAAACATTGCATCCCTCCCCTCGCCTCGTAGTCACCATTGAGTGCAATCATTCGTTTGTCTCCAAAATTCCTGTAAGATAGGCCTCAACACAGACACCAAGTTTTTCGAGATAATAACCACCTTCGAGAATGGACAGCAACCTGCCTTCGGTATAATCTCTGGCGAGTTCCATGACAAAATTACCCAACTGCCGATAGAGGTCGACGGTGAAGGCCAACCCAGACATATCATCCTGCCGGTGCGCGTCGAAACCGGCGGCAATAACCAAGGCATCCGGCTTGAATTCCTCAAGAAACTTCCTTATCCTCGGAAGAAGTCGCAAAACCTGATCAGCTCCGGCACCTGGCGGCAGAGGCAAGTTCAAAATAGTGTCTTTACCTGCTCCCAAACCTCGATCTTCGGCCCAACCCGTTCCAGGATAGCTGAAACTTGGGTGCTCATGGATAGAGATATAGGCCGTACCTGCCTCTTCCTCAAATGCGGTCTGAATTCCATTGCCGTGGTGCGCGTCAAAGTCAAATACGCAGACTCGCTGCCGGTTGTATTGCTGCTGCCAATATCGGGCCGCGATAACACAGTTATTGAAAAAACAGAAGCCAAAGGGCATGTTGGGTTCGGCATGATGCCCTGGTGGACGGGTCTGACAAAAAACTACTGAGCCTGGCTGTTGCTCGACAACATCGACACCAACTAGGCCGGAACCAGCAGAAAGGGTTGCAATATCGTAGGATTCATAACAAACTTGATTATCGGGATGATCGATATAGGTACGACCTGAAAGAACCGCCTCTTCAAAACGAAAAAGCCAACCTTCAGTATGAAAGGCGAGTAACTGAGAACGCAGGGCAGGCCGAGGAGGCAGGTAGCGGATTCTGCCCACCAATGAACCCTGATTAAGCCGGTCGGTTATAACCTTGAGACGCTCAGGCACTTCCGGGTGCTCGCCACCTCCGGTGTCGTGGTGACTGAAGGAAGAATCGGTGATTATAGTAATATCGGGCTTGATTTCCATATCCTGAGTTGCAAACCGGCAACAGGGTGCCGGAAAATTGTTATCTCCATCTGTTCAGCTTTTTTGTTTACTCAAAAATAGTACCTTATTCCTTGTGAAAAATGGAAGAACTAAACGAATAAGTTCAACCCAAAAAGGATCTTGACAGGTATTTGATGAAAAGAGAATCCACATGGTCTTCTTGGAAAACCGATTGTATTCATAAAATATGAGCTTTACCACACCTGGAGGTGGAAAGAGTTCCGTAACGAAGACCGCTTCTTGATTGCCCCCCCACCCATATCCTGGTAACAGTTGAAAAATGAGAATCAACACGTATTTCAGATTGGTAGAGTTATGAACATTAGAGAACAGCTGGCCATACCTCGACAACAGCCGCGAGAACTTAATCCTGAAGATCGGCTCGACAATTTCGACGAGGTCTCCAAGGGCTTTGATGAACCGACCGCCCTTGTAGAAGCTCAACGCTGTCTGCAATGCCGCAAACCCCTCTGCGTGATGGGCTGCCCGATAGGGAACGACATACCCCGCTTCATTGAACTGCTGCGGCAACAAAAATATGAACAGGCCTACTGGACTATTCGCGAAACCAGCTCCATGCCGTCTATCTGTTCCAGGGTCTGCCCTCATGAATTCCAATGTGAAGGCGCCTGCATCAGGGCTAAAAAAGATCAGCCTGTGGCTATCGGTC
>CAITZN010000481.1 GCA_903896915.1 uncultured bacterium | reverse complement strand
GAATAATGTGATTGGCATTGAACTCGAAGGGGTTAACGGGCGTGGCAAGAGCGAAGTGTTGACATTGGACCCGGGTTCCATCCGGCCGGTGGGTTTCGAGGATGACGAGGCCTTGATGCCATTCACCAGCCGATCTTTTCCGGGGTATCGTCTGTTGCTCGAGTACTTCTGTATGCCGGAAAAATTCCTCTTTTTTGATCTTTGCGGCCTTGAGCAGCTGCGTCAAATGAATTGGCAGGGTGATCTCACGTTGCGGATTTTCCTGAACAAGCTGCCTAAGACGAAGATCGGTATCGACCGGCATACCTTTGTCCTGAATGCCGCGCCGGTGGTCAACTTGTTCACTCGGATTGCTGAACCCATCAGGATTGAGCATACCCGGCCGGAGTACCAGGTGATTCCTGACCTGCGGCGCCTGGATTTCATGGAGGTCTTTTCCCTGGACCGGGTATCGTCCGGTAATGAAAACGATACCGGTGAAGCGGCGGAGGTGAAGCCCTTCTATTCCATCCGCCATCATCTTGCCGAGGCTGAAAACCTCAAGCGGCAGGTGTTCTGGCACGCTAACCGCCGACCCTCCGGTAAAAAGGGCGACCATGGCACCGAGATGTTTTTGTCTTTTGTCGATCTGGGT
The DNA here is from genome assembly GCA_903896915.1 of uncultured bacterium. Classification (GTDB taxonomy): domain Bacteria; phylum Desulfobacterota; class Desulfobulbia; order Desulfobulbales; family Desulfobulbaceae; genus Desulfobulbus. The sequence goes on along the minus strand of CAITZN010000481.1, from coordinate 4,914 downwards.
TTTGCACCCACCGATCCTGCTGCCGAGATTCTCACCGCTCACGTCACTTGTACCAACAGGGATCTGCCGGCGCGTCTGCCCTTCGGTAATTCGAACGGTGATTTCGATTTGGAACAGGCGGCACCGGTGTCGGCGATCATTTGTCTGATGAAGCCGTCGGAGTCCAAGCGACCGGAACTTGGCGGTAGCCTGCAATGGCGACTGATCTCACATCTATCCCTAAATTATATGTCCATTGTCCAGGGTGGGGTTGATGCCTTGAAAGAAATCCTCCGCCTGTACGATTATGAAAATTCTTCCACCTCCCAACAACAGATCAACGGTATCGTTTCCATCGGCGCTCAGCACGTCACCCGGCGACTTGGCCAGTCATTCTGTCGTGGGGTGCTGGTAACTATTGAACTTGACGAAGAAAAGTTTATTGGAGCTGGCCTGTATCTGTTCGCCAGCGTCCTGGAAAGATTTCTTGCTCAGTACGTATCGGTGAATTCATTCAGCCAGTTGGTGGTGAAAACCGTGCAGGGAAAAGAGGTGTTGAAGGAATGGCCACCGCGAAGCGGCGACCGGGTTCTTCTGTAGAGCAGCGACTATTTGAGGAGTGGTACCGCTACTCTTTTTTTAGTGCTGTTCATTTACTGGAAACCCTGTCACCTGAAAAGCAAAAACTGGGAACCACTCTTGATCCGGGAAAGGAAGCTGTGCGTTTTTCCGTCCGCCCCGGCCTTGATTTCCCGGCTAGTGATATCGGAAATCTCATGCCGGGAGCAGATGATCAGCCGGCAAATATGGACGTCACGTTCATGGGGCTGATCGGCCCTTCAGGCCTTCTCCCCTATTGGTACAACGAACTGGCGGTCAACCGCGCTCGGCGGAAGGACTATTCCCTTGTTTCGTTTCTGAATATTTTTCACCATCGTCTGATTTCTCTTTTTTATCTGGCCTGGAAGAAGCAGCGTTTTGCGGTCAATTTTTTGCCCGGCGCCAAGGATAAACTTTCCGGCTATCTGCTCAGTCTCTGTGGCCTTGGCACCCCTGGTTTGGCTGGCAGAATTGGTTTTGCAGAGGAATCACTTTCTTTCTACAGCGGCCTGCTCTCCCGGATGATGCCGTCCGGTTCGTCAATTTGTGCCACGATTGAGCATTTTACCGGTACCCATGTCGAAATCGAGCAATGTATCCAACGGCTGATCCTCCTGGACGATGCCGATCTGACCCGGCTTGGCGGTGCCAACAACAGTCTCGGCGTGAATACAATGGTGGGCAGGGGGGCATGGGAATGTCAGACCAAATTTCGCCTTCGACTCGGCCCCATGAATTATAGAGCCTTTAGTCGTCTTCTGCCGTCAGGCGACATGCACGGACCAACTTTTTCGTTGATTCGGTACATGGTCGGCATTGAGTATGAGTTTGAACTCACTCTTGTCCTGCATGGCCAAGAGGTCCCTCCCTGCGTTATCGGGCGGCCAGGACCGGATTCACCCAGGCTCGGTTGGTCAACCTGGTTGATAAGCCCAGGAGTAACTCTTCGGGAGGATCAGGAAGTCACATTTCACGAAGCGGATGCCTTGTAATAAAAATAGAATGGAGAAGGAGAATTGCCATGGCCGGATCGAACTTGAAGTCTTTGCTTGGAAAGCTAAACCCGCCCTGCCGGAGCGCCCTGGAATCGGCCGCCGGTCTCTGTCTGTCGCATACCCATTACGAAGTTGACCTGGAACATTTCTTCGTCAAGCTCCTCGATCTTTCCGACATCGATCTTCACAAGATCCTCCGCTATTTCGAGATCAACGATTCTCACCTGCTGGCCGATCTCACTCGTGCCATGGAAAGATTTAAGACCGGCAATGCCCGGACACCGGCGCTGTCGCCCCGCATCCCCAAAATGATTAAAGACGCCTGGCTGGTCGCTTCGGTTGATTTTCAGACGTCTTCGATCCGTTCCGGTCATATAGTCCTAGCCCTGTTGGACAACGAGGAAACGGCCCGCCTGCTGGTTTCTAGTTCACCGCTCTTTAAGAAGATTTCACTGGAGACCCTCCGCGCCTCCTTCCAGGATCTTACCGATGGTTCCAGCGAGGCGGTAAGCTCTGCAGCCGCCTCAGGCGAACCAGGGTCTGCTCCCCGCGCCGGGGGTGGGGGTAAAGGAAACGCCCTGGCCACTTACACTATCAATCTTACCGACAAGGCCAAGCAGGGGCAGATCGATCCGGTCCTTGGGCGCGATTTTGAGATCCGGCAAATGGTGGACATCCTCATCCGCCGCCGTCAGAACAACCCTATCCTCACCGGTGAGGCCGGGGTTGGAAAGACCGCAGTGGTGGAGGGCTTCGCTCTGCGGATTGTCGAGGGCGATGTGCCGCCGCCGCTTCGTAACGTAGTGATCCACACCTTGGATCTTGGCCTGCTGCAGGCCGGTGCCGGCATTAAGGGGGAGTTCGAAGATCGGCTGAAATCGGTGATCGAGGAAGTGAAATCCTCGCCAGTGCCGATCATTCTCTTTATCGACGAGGCCCACACCCTGATCGGGGCTGGCGGTAGCGGAGCCGGCGATGCTGCTAATCTTTTGAAACCGGCATTGGCACGTGGTGAGTTGCGGACCATCGCCGCGACGACTTGGGCGGAGTACAAAAAATATTTTGAAAAAGATGCTGCCCTGGCCCGCCGTTTCCAGGTGGTCAAGGTCGATGAGCCGGACGAGGCCAAGGCCATCATGATGATGCGGGCCGTTGCACCGTTTTTGGAGAAGCATCACCAGGTGATGATCACTGACGCAGCCCTGATAGATTCGGTACGCCTGTCGCATCGCTATCTGCCGGCCCGACAACTGCCAGACAAGTCGGTGAGCGTCCTGGATACCGCCTGCGCCAGAGTGGCTATCGGTCTGACGACCTCACCGTCGGCCGTTGAGGATGCGACCCGGATGATCAGTCAGATCGACCGGGAAATTGCCCTTCTTGAAAAAGAGACCCGGATGGGCCGAGATCACCAGGAGAGAATGGCGGAATTGGTAGCCCAGAAGGAGGCGACCACCAATCAGTTAGCGGCCCTAAACGCCAAGTGGGGGGCGGAGATGGAAGCGGCCAACCGTATCCTTGAGGCCCGCCAGGAAATCAACGAACTGCACGCTAAGAACCCTGAAGATGCAGAGTTGGCGGCTAAGAGCGCTGGTCTGAAGGAAATGGAGGAGGAACTGGCCAAGGTGCAGGGCGATGATCCCTTGGTAACCGTTGAAGTGGATTCTGTCACAATTTCAGACGTCATCTCCGGCTGGACCGGTATCCCCACCGGCCGCATGCTGACCGACGAGATCCAGACCGTGCTGCAGATGGAGAAGTTGCTGGGTGAACGGATCATCGGTCAGGACTACGCCTTGACTGCCATTGCGCAGATGGTGCAGACTGCTCACGCCGGCATTGAGGATCCCTCCAAACCCACCGGTGTTTTCATGTTCGTCGGCACCAGCGGCGTCGGCAAGACCGAGACTGCCATTGCCATTTCCGATCTGTTGTACGGCGGAGAACAGAACCTGATTTCCATCAACATGAGTGAGTACCAGGAGGCCCATACCGTCTCTTCCCTCAAGGGCTCTCCGCCAGGTTACGTCGGTTACGGCGAGGGTGGTGTGCTTACCGAGGCGGTGCGTAAGCGCCCTTACAGCGTTGTCTTGCTCGATGAGGTCGAAAAGGCCCACCCGGACGTCATGGAACTCTTTTTCCAGGTCTTCGATAAGGGCCTCATGGAGGACGGCGAGGGTCGCAAGATCGATTTTAAAAATACCCTGATTATCCTGACCAGCAACCTGGGTACCAACACTATCATGAAGGCCTGTGCCGACGAAGAGACCATGCCCTCCCCAGCAGGTTTGGCTGAGATGCTGCGTCCGGAACTGACCACCCACTTTAAGCCTGCTTTTCTTGGGCGCTTAAAGGTCGTTCCCTATTTCCCGCTTACCGATGAGAATCTCAAGCGTATCGTCCGGTTGAAACTGAATAAGGTTGCCAAGCGGATGCTGGAGAATCGTCGAACTGTCTTTGTCTTTGGCGACGAGATCGTCGATGCTGTGGCCAGCCGATGTACCGAGGTGGACAGCGGCGCCCGAAACATCGACAATATCCTGACCAACACCCTTATGCCGGAAATGAGCAAGGAGCTTTTAGGCCGAATGGCTATTGGTGAGCAGATCAACGAGATTAAGGTCGGACTCGATGGAGACGGTTTTACCTTTGCGGTGAGTTAGGCCGCTTTGAAGGAAATAAAAAAGATCGTGGCTGCCTTGAACCACCTTTATGTGGGGTTATGAACATTGAAAAAGCGTAGACCTGCCCCATTTTTATTGAGCATATTATTTGGTATAAAAAACGGTTGAATGTTGGTTCAGGGTAAAAAACGTGGTCTGTCCCTTATTTTACGCGTCGAATCTTCTTTTCTACCCTAAGCGACCATAACTGAAGGAGCCTATATGTCGAAATATATCTGTTCGAACCTAATTTGCCAGTATACTGCTACGTTTTCGGGTCTAAAGGCGCTCTTTGGAAAGAAGACCTGCCTAAGATGTGGGCATCCAATGGTGAAAGAAGGCTCCTCCAGACTGAAGACCACCAACGGGACGACACCAATTGCCCATGTCGGCGGACCGTCGATCAGGCTGCCTGAGCCGCCCTTGCACGCAAGATCCGGAGGCTCAGGTTCTGGTGGCAGGTCGGGTATACCCCCTTCTGTCGACCTGTCGTCGCTGAAGCAAGGAGTGAGCACGCATCAAACAAGGGTCAAGACGAACGCCGTAGTTAACAAAAATCTCGTATACACAATGACTCCAGCGGGTGGAGGATCGATTCAGCACTACGACATGCCCATCAAGTACGAGTGCTACAAGTCCGGGCTTGCGAAGCAGGACCTCGAGTTCACCATCAGAAT
>CAITZN010000480.1 GCA_903896915.1 uncultured bacterium | reverse complement strand
GGGATCTCTTTGTTTTTGCCAATGTCTCTCAGGATACCCTGGATTACACAGGCCCATCCGTCAACAAAGGCTCCAAAGCCATGATGCTCGGCTTGGGCCAGGCAAAATGCAGAGACCTGCCCCTGGAATTTTCGGGATCATTGCCGGAACAATGCAGCCAACCGACCGTCTACCTCCCTGGCACTCTTGTTGTCCAAGGGACCTCATATACGACTTCGCCGGATCTGGCAGCCACGTTAGCTCAATTTCCCGGCGTCAACTCCTGGCCCGTCATCCTGCTCGTTGATTCGACTTCGGCGGCAACCTGTTCCCTGCAAGAATTCCTCTGGACCTTTTTCACCCGGTTTGAACCTGCCGCCGATATCCATGGCCGTGCACAAACGGTGCATCGATTTCATGTGGGAGTCCAACCTCCCATCGTTTTCGACTGTCGAATGAAGCCCTGGTACACCGATGTCCTCGAAGTTGATCCCGCGACCAAGCAGAAGGTGGACGATAAAATTGGGGCAATCCTGCCACCGCAATATCGATAAAGCGATGCTTTATTTTTCGATGTATTGACGGCACGTTTCTTTCTTCAGCGCATCACACCTAATAAAATATGGAAGAACGGTTACAGAAAATTCTCGCCAAGGCCGGCATTGCCTCCCGACGACGCGCCGAACAAATGATCTGCGACGGACGAATACAGGTCAATGGGCAAGTAATCAACGAGATGGGGTATAAGGCTGACCCAGGGCTCGACACGATCACCTGTGATGGCAAACCGATCGACCTTGAACAAAAAATGTATGTGCTTCTGAATAAGCCCGCTGGCTATGTCACCACGCTCGCGGACCCTCAAGGACGCCCCGTTGTCTCAGACCTGGTGGCTGATATCCCGCTGCGACTCTTTCCCGTCGGGCGACTCGACCTTGAAACCGAAGGGGCGTTGCTCATGACCAATGACGGCGAACTCGGCAACGCTATCCTGCATCCCCGGTTTGAAGTCAACAAAACCTACGAGGCAACTGTAACCGGCTCACCATCACAGGACAAAATAAGGCTCTTGGAACAGGGGATAGAAATCGAGGGCATCAAAACCAGACCGGCGGCAATTAGAGTCCTTAAGCGGTTCAAGGAGCAGACCTTGTTTGAGGTTATCATCCATGAAGGGAAAAAACGACAGGTGCGAAAAATGTTCGAGGCAATCAACCACCGTGTTCTGTATTTGAAAAGAACCGCATATGGAGCTCTCAAGTTGGGTACTCTTCCTAGCGGAAAATACAGGATCCTGGGACAGGATGATCTAAAAAAGATTTTTTCTGGAAAAATTCCCTTTACAATCAAAAACATACCTGCTTAAATTTCAACAGTTACCTGGAATTGGTCATTAGGATACCTGTAGGCGTATTTTTCAGCAGTTTCCAGGCGAAGAGGTTGGTGTTTATCAGTTAATCCGAAGAGGATTGTGCAGGGAGAGACAAGTATGAACAAGTCCGAGTTGATTGAAGCCTTGGCCGAAGCGATGAACATTCCCATACGTGAAGCCGCCTCGATTACCAATACGATCATCGAAACGATGAGTGACGCTCTCGCCAAGGGTGAATCTATTGAAATCCGAGGATTTGGCAGCTTTGTCGTCAAAGAGTATGAATCGTATACCGGTCGCAACCCTAAAACCGGCGAGAAAATCAAAGTCAAACCTAAAAAGCTGCCGTTTTTTAAGGTAGGTAAGGATCTCCGGGAACAGGTCAACAAAAGAGACAGCAAATAATTACTGCCTCAGACCGTCAAAGGTTTCCCTGTCCTTGGACTACTTCACCGACCAGATCATAGGTGTGCGCCTCGGTGATTTGCACAGGCACGATATCACCGGGGTGAACCTGTCCTGAAGTGATATACACACAGCCATCAATCTCCGGTGCCTGATATCGGCTTCGCCCTTCCAAAAGCAGGTCGCTTTCCTGACTGAAACCCTCAATCAGGACCGGTTCCACCCTGCCAACGAACCTTTGTTGCAGGCGTTCACTGATTTCCGCTTGCGTTTCCATCACCCACTGATACCGAGACGCTTTTTCTTCATCCCCAATTTTTTGTAGGAATCCGGCTGCCACGCTCCCCTCTTCGTCCTGATATTGAAAGACTCCGACATGATCGAGTTGCCATGTTTTCAGGGCCTCAACCAGGGATACCACATCAGCCTCAGTCTCCCCTGGAAAGCCAACCAACATAGTGGTGCGGATAGCACAACCAGGGACATAGCGCCGGATACGCTGCACCAAATCATCGAGAACAGACCGATTGTAATGGCGATTCATTGCATGCAGAACACGATCGCTCACATGCTGAAATGGAATATCGAGATAGGGCAGAATGCGTGGCTGCTCCGCCATCATTTGCAAGAGGGAATCAGTCACACTGGATGGATATAAATACAAAAGGCGCAGCCACGGAATTGCAGTACTCTCAAGCAAGCCCCCGAGCAACCTGACCAGATTTTCCTGACTGCCCAACTCGTTGCCATAGGCAGTGAGGTCCTGGGCAATCAGAGAAAGTTCACGAACACCAGACTGTTCCAAAAAGCTGGCCTCGACGAGCAGATCCTTTATCGGACGGCTTCGTAGTCGACCACGAATGGAGGGAATCATGCAATACGCGCAGAGGTTATCGCATCCTTCTGTAATCTTCAGATACGAACGGAAAAATGGCGTTGAAACCCGTCGCGACACCGAACTGTCCATCACATAAACGGCAGGACCGGGGTTGGTGACAATTCTATTTTTTGTTCGAATATCCAGGATCAGCTGGGCAATATGGCAAAAATCATCGAGCCCAACAAAAAGGTCGACTTCCGGCATTTCAGTTATCAACTCCGATCCATAACGCTGGACCATGCACCCGGTGACGACCAGTATTTTATCAGCATCGTCTTCTTTATAGACCGCGAGTGCCAATATTTCATCAATGGCCTCCTCCACTGCAGGACGAATGAAACCGCATGTATTGACCAGCAAGAGTGAGGCGTCCTCGGGCTGCTCCACCACGGAATAACCAACCTGTTCGAGAGCAGCGAGCATCACCTCGGAATCGACAAGATTTTTCGGACACCCCAAGCTGACCATATATAATGTTTTCATGTTGGCACAACCTCATTGAGCTGAATCAGAGCACAAAGCCTGTCGAGAATTCTCTTTGAATCCGAGCGAAAAGATTTTTGCACAAAACGTGGCGACCATTCCTGATGATACAATTCATCGGAAACTAACATAACTGCGGCAAAGTGAACATGGCGGAAACCCGCAACAGCCTTGAGAGCGGCATATTCCATATCAACCGCCACTATACCCTGGGAACCGTATTTCGCGACTTTCTCCCTCGTCTCTCGATAAACTGCATCTGTTGTCCAAATCGCACCTTGTTTCGGGTTGAATGTATTGGTTGCCAATACATCAAACAAAGAAATGTGCAGAGAATCGCTACCCTCGGCAACCGCATGTTGGTAAT
>CAITZN010000479.1 GCA_903896915.1 uncultured bacterium | reverse complement strand
GTCGTTTCCTGCAGCTGATTGAGCCGGCCACCTGCCTTTCCTTTATCCTCTCCGATGTTGTGGGTGACCGGCTGGATACTATCGCTTCCGGCATCACCGCGGCCGACGACAGCACCTACGCAGAGGCCTTGGGCATAATCGACAAATATGGCGTGGCGGAACAGCTGCCGAACGAAGCCCTGCGGGCGATCCGCCTCGGTGCCAAGGGGGCCATCCCAGAGACGCTCAAGCCTGGTGATACCGCCCTGGCCAAGGTAACCAACCTACTCATCGGCACCAACCACGCGGCGCTCATGGCCGCCTGTGACGCGGCTCGTGACCTGGGGTATAATGTTGCACCGTTGACCTGCCTACTAACAGGTGAAGCACGGGAAGTCGCCAAATTTTTGGCCGGCATAGCCCTAGATGTTCGACGTACGGGTATGTTGGTCAAGTCGCCAGCGTGTGTCATCCTTGGTGGCGAAACCGTTGTTACCGTAACCGGTGAGGGCAAGGGCGGACGCAACCAGGAGATGGCACTGGCTTTTATGGCCGAACTTGCACACGATCCCGAATCCGGTCGCAACATCAAGTTTTTGTCCGCGTCCACGGACGGGTCCGACGGCCCTACTGATGCTGCTGGTGCTTTTGTCTCCGAATCGATGCTGGCACATACCAGGACCATCGGACTATCAATGCAGGATGCCCTGAAGACAAACGACTCATATCATTTCTTTGAGGCTCTGGATGGTCTCTATAAAACGGGGCCAACGCGGACGAATGTCTGTGATCTGCATATCCTGTTGGTAACCTAAGGAATCTCGTTAAACTGTAATGGTCAAACGGTTAGTCCTGGTGGTTCAACGCGGTTCCAAGACTTCAGGATTTAAACAGGTTTCAGGCCGCTCGTTGCGGAGCATGGCCAACAAGTTTCGGGCAGCCAGGGTGGCCATGTTCGTCCGGGTCGTCTCAGTGGCCGAACCAACATGAGGAAGCAGAACGGTGTTTGGCAGTGCTGCTAAACCTTCAGCCATATTCGGCTCGAATTCATACACGTCAAGTCCAGCCCCGGAGATGGTACCATTTTTCAAAGCCTGGACCAGATCATCTTCCTTGATCAGCGGTCCACGGCCCGTATTGATCAGGATGGCCGTATTTTTCATACGCGTCAAGGTGTCCTTGTTGAACAGGTGCCTGGATTGGGGCGTGAGGGGGGCATGCAAGCTGACATAATCGGAACGCTCCAGAAGCTCATCAAAGGACACCAGGCGTGCGTCCAGTTCTTTTTCCAACAGCTCATTCCGGCGGCCAGAAGCGTTAGAATAAATCACGGGCATGCGAAACCCTTTTGACATCAGCGCCATGGCCGTACCGATCCGTCCAGCTCCGACAATGCCCAAAGTTTTGCCGCAGACATCGGCTCCCAGAAATTGCAGTGGGCCCCAGCCGCTCCACTGTCCGGAGCGCATGATAGTGTCCAATTCCACAACGCGCCTGGCTACCGCAAACAGAAGCGACCAGGCTAATTCGGCTGTAGCATCGGTTAATACTCCCGGCGTGTTGGAAACTGGAATGTGCCGTTTGGTTGCCTCGGGCACGTCGATATTGTCATAACCCACGGCATAGTTTGCATAGCCACGCAGATGGGGAGCGGCATCGAAAAATTCACCGTCTATGCGGTCAGCCATAAGCCCCAGCACGCCGGCTTTGTCAGTGACCCTATTCAGGAGCTCGGACCTGGATAGTGAGCGGTCATCGTTATTAATTTCCACCTCGCAGTAGGTTTCCAGCAATTCGATACCGGCGCGGGGAATCATTCGGGTTACTAAAACTTTAGGTTTCATGGTTGCATCCTTGGAGATTGTGCTCATATTTTTTGTCTTTGCCGTTTGGTTAGCGCAGTCGGTTGATGAGAGAAGACGGTCCGGGTGTTTTCTTCTCAAAAGTTCTCATCAGCTCTTCCGACTCAGTTACGGCGGCAGCCTCATCGACAGCAGATACAATTATCTGCAGAGTCTTGAACTTTAGGAGTCTATTGTCATACCGGACCAAGAGGTATTTGCCATTATCAAGGTGAAACAGTTTCCAACCTGACCACTCCCTGACAATTTTCATCTGACCGCCTTTGGTGAATTCTCAGGTTCATACTTTAGAACCTTTCCGCCAAATTGTTGTATCAATGCCATGGCGACGTTGTAATCGGGGTCTCCATGCTCAGGGTCGTTACCGACCATATTATAGCAGGCTCTAATTGTGTCTGCCGCCGTCTTTTCAATTTCAAGGATACCATCGATTGTAATTACCCCTTGGTTAAGCGTCACGCACTGCTTGGGGCCATTGTGGCCGACGGAGATCATAATCATAGTATCTATTGTTCCGTGCGGTTTTGTTGAATTTATACAGCAGCCCCGAAGAACTTGCCGACTGCAGCGGTTATCACCATCGCTACCGAGCCCCAGAAACATACCCTCACCGCTCCACGAAAGACTGGCGCACCCCCAGTGGCAGCTGCAACACCTCCTAAAGCACCTAAAAGACCAATCGCCAGGATAGGGACAAGCCACAGCAGCAAAGAAATCGGAGCTATTATGGTTGTCACAACCGGAACTGCCGCACCCATAGAAAATGAAGCAGCTGAATAAAAGGCCGCCTGGATTGGCTGGGCACTTAATTCGGTAGTGATCCCGATCTCGTCTCGTGCATGAGCCCCCAGTGCGTCATGTTGCATCAGTTGTCGAGCAACTTCTTCAGCAAGATTGTCATCCAGTCCACGTTCTCGATAAATCGCTGCCAGCTCCTGTTCTTCCTCTTCTCGATTATTCTCAAGAGCTTCAGACTCCATCTGCAGATCAGCACGTTCCGTGTCTTCTTGGGATTTCACTGAAACATACTCGCCGGCGGCCATCGCCATGGCTCCGGCCACCAAGCCGGCAGTGCCCGCCAGAATAATGTTCTCCCTGCTTGAACCTGCCGCGGCAACTCCAACGATTAGACTGGCCGTGGATACGATGCCGTCGTTGGCACCAAGGACGGCAGCACGCAGCCAGCCAGAACGATGAATTTTGTGATGTTCAGGGTGGCGCATGATTATTCCT
>CAITZN010000478.1 GCA_903896915.1 uncultured bacterium | reverse complement strand
AGTCGGTGTCCATCGATCCCGCTGACCTCTTTGCAAGGTCTCACGATCAATATTCGGTTGATTTTGCCGATGTTAAAGGGCAGGACTATGCCAAAAGGGCCTTGGAGATTGCCGCCAGCGGCTGGCATAATGTGCTATATATCTTTAACTTGATGGAGGTTTGTATAATTCAGACTATTTTAGCACCACTTCTTGTGCTCTATGGAATGATAAAGCTATTCAACAAGATGGTAACCTCAAACATGGTTTATAATATCAAGAAGTTCGAGTAAGCATCTTCCTTTATTTACTTGATAATTTGTGATTCGCCACGCAACCGAATCGGAAAGTTGGATGTCGTTTTGGGGGGTATGGTGACAAATGCTGAATTCCTATCAGCAAACTCATAACTTGAAACAAAATGTGCGGACGCTTCGCTTATTTCTGTAATGGCGCCTTCGGTTGCGAGTCCCTTCACCTGCCGGAACCTCCGCCATTTGAGAGTTACAACATAGCTCCCACCCAGAATATCCTTTCCATACGCTCTTCCCCTGAAAGAGGCCAAGCCGAATACGCAATGCTCCATTGGGGACTGGTGCCGTTCTGGTCAAAGGTTGTAAAAACCCCATACCCACTGATCAATGCTAGGGCCGAGGGGATAGAAAAGAAGCCATCCTTCCGCAGCCCGTTCAAGCACCGACGTTGCATCATTCCTGCCAGCGGTTTCTACGAGTGGCAGCACCATGAAGGTGGTAAACAACCATACTTCATCCGGCCTATTGATGGTGGCTACTTCAGCCTGGCTGGCCTTTGGGAACACTGGCAGGGTGAAGGTGGGGAGGTGGTCGAATCTTGCTCCATCATCACCACAGAGGCCAACAGGCTAATGAGTAATATCCACGATCGGATGCCGGTGATTCTGAAGGTGCAGGATGTAGAGGCCTGGCTTGATCCAGGGTCAGGGCAGTCGAGCATTCTTGAAATGCTTGCACCGTATCCTAATGACCTGATGGAGGCCTATCCGGTGAGCAACTATGTCAACAGCCACAGGCATGATGGGCCAGTGTGTATGGCAAGACTCAACCCTTGAATCAATCAAGCAGTCCCGCCACTGGATGCCCGGGTAATTCAGGCTTGCGGAGAGCACCGTCGGGAACTCTCAGGTGGCTATCAGCATACCACCAACAACAGGATGGATGCTCTGAAACGCGAATGTGCAGTTACCGTTTATAGTGACTCAAAGTATCTGGTCGATGGTGTAGCAGCGGGGTTCGGTCCGAGAATGTAAACCTGTGGGAAAACGAACGATGCGAACGGTTCCGGCTTCTGGAAGACGCGGGGTATACCACTCGGGAGTAAATTATCTTTTCAGCTTAGTGCAGAGCAGTTCCACCTGTTCTCGGATTGAAGTCTCGCGGGACATGTCTTTGGTGATAGTCTTGATGGCATAGAGGACCGTGGAATGGTCACGGTTGTACATGCTGCCGATGTCGGCCAATGAGTGAGAGGTGTATTTCCGGGTCAGGTACATTGCCATCTGTCGGGGAAAAGTGACCGAACGTTTTCGGGAGCGGGAGCATAGATCATCGATGCTGACCCTGAACTGGTCACCAATGAGGTCGCGGATGGATTCACCGGTTATTTCGATAGAGCGGCCGACCAGCCCATAGATCACTTCCTTCGCAATACTTAGGTCCGGCGGTACGTTGTGCAGGCGGGACTTGGCCTTGATGCCGATGATGGCGCTCTCCATCCTCCGTATATCACCCTTCAGGGTTTCTGCCATAAAACCCACCAGGTCATCATCCCCACCCAATCCATGCAACTGCAATTTATGACGAATGATCCGCGCCCTGGTTGCATAATCCGGCGACTCGATCCCGGTCACCAGGCCTGATGTCATCCGACTGCGGAAATCGTCATCAATCCCTGCAATTTTGCTTGGAGCAAGAGCTGAAGTTAGAATGACTCTTCGCCCTGATTTGAGCAGATAATCAAGGACGGTATTGAGTTCTTCCTGGGTCTTGTTCTTCCCGGTCAGGGTATGGATGTCCTCGACCAGCAGCATGTCGCAGTCATTGACATATTTATTGGAGAACTGCTCCATAGAGTTGGAGCGAATACCCTTGACCATCTCCGCTGAGAATTGCTGGGCGGTGAGATAGTGTAGTCGGGTGGAGGGAGCGGAGCGCAGCACCTGATGAACGACTGCCTGGGTCAGGTGACTCTTGCCCAGTCCTGTGGAACTGTTCATGAATAGACAGTTTCCATAGGTGGTATCACCAGTGGCCAGGGCATGACAAGCGGATTGAGCCAGCAGATTCGATTCGCCGACCATGAACTGTTCAAAAGTAAAGGCAGGATGGAGTGAGCGAAGGCGGGGACCACCGCTGGCTATCCCTGGGAGCCTTAACTGCCCGCTGCCATTGCTTGCAACCTGCACGGGGCGACTTTCGGCAACTTTCAGTTGTATGCTGGCAAACTCCCCCAGTTCTTTAGCGGTATTACGGATGAGGCCAAGATAGCGATCTTCAATCCAGGCACAGAAAAACCGATCGGGTCCGACTAGCTCAAGAGCTTGTCCATCTTGTTTTCGGCATTCAAGCGGTTTGATCCACAGATTGAATTCACTTTCTGATAACGTTCCGTGCAAAGATGTTTTGATCGAATTCCACAACATAGACACTATCCCTTGATTCAATATTCTCAATCATAACCATGCGGGGTGCCGGTCGGTTGAGATGCTGATCTACTGAAAAATCGAGAACCGGTCAAAAGCACTGTGAGCTGATTTCAAGATGCAAACACTTTGATTGTGAACATCCCTGAAGTCCCTGCGGCAGTGAGGTTTATTTTAGGGCTGAATATGTAACTCTCTTTGACAACGTAATTTTTGGTAGATGATATATAATATCATCTTATAACGAATAGTTATGTTGATTGTTGAATAGTTATCAACAAGTTGTTAACAACAGACAATCTTCATTTAACTCCCGATTATTCCATAATGCTCCGTTAATCTTCATTTTTCATCTTAGGAAACGGTGTATGTTTATAAGCCCTCTCCATTCCATGGTTTCAGAATAATCAAGATCGAGAATAATATTTCCTTGTTCGGTTTGTTGTTTTATTCAATAAAAACAGTAAGAAAGTTCTGGCTGCGCACTTAACTCCT
>CAITZN010000477.1 GCA_903896915.1 uncultured bacterium | reverse complement strand
TTGCTAATCTGCCCTTTATCAATCAGGTGTATTTCTTCCTGCGAGCCCGCCTTCTTAATACTGATTTTCATGCCGGCACCGAAAGCCTTGAAGTGAAACTCTTCACTCCTGATGCAATCCCCTGGGACGAGCTGGCATTTTCGGCCGTGCATGAAACCCTGAGATTTTTCTGTGACGATGTAACGAAAGGGGATTTCCCCTTTCGTCTTCTCGACATCAAGCCGCTACAGAACAGATCAAGCAGTATCTGCTGAAAATACTGTGTACACCTGCACCGAGGCATGATTCACCCAATGCCAGGGCCTCAAGGGGACAGGGTTGCAGGACCAGCAAATGCCGCAGTCAGTTTTTGGCCATGCTGATCGGTCAGTTGGATACCCAATCAATATCTAATCCCGACCTTGAGCGGTTATTTGTCACCGATGAGCGGCAGTTCCTTTTCAAGGGTAAAATAGACGAGAAAAGTAAGCGCCTCGTTATCGTCGCTAAATGTGCGGCGTTTGATTTTCTTGATTAATTCAGGGTTATTTTCTTCACGAACTTTTTTTAAAAAAAGCCTCTTGCCGCTGTAGCCTGCTTTTTCTTCAATAT
Source organism: uncultured bacterium (assembly GCA_903896915.1). Taxonomy (GTDB): domain Bacteria; phylum Desulfobacterota; class Desulfobulbia; order Desulfobulbales; family Desulfobulbaceae; genus Desulfobulbus. The sequence goes on along the minus strand of CAITZN010000477.1, from coordinate 1,399 downwards.
ACAGGAAGGTTGCGGAGGGATTTGATTGAAGGTTGTGGTGGGTCAGGCGATCGCGCATGATAAAGGCCATCGTCCCCTCTTCAAGAAAATGCGGACGTGAATAAATTGCCGCATCTACCTTCCCTTTACTGTCAGCTGTAGCCAATACACCTACCCCTTTGGTAGTTTCAAAGTATTCTTGTAACTTTTTCATATTATTTCCTTTTGTCTGCAAAGATTAATCTTTATTGGTTTCGTTTTTAGACCATAAACACGGTGTGAGTCTTTTGCGACACAAAGACTGCCCCTTTCATGCTTGTAGCTGTAATCTTGACGCAACTGTCTATTTCTTAAAGAAAAATTCTTATTTATAGTGAGATTGAGTTGCATTGTGTTAAGTATATTTCATCAAATTTCATTTGCTTGCCGTGTTCTCTAGTACAATGATAGTACTCATTTTGTATTCTTGACCCATGCCATCACGGTTTCTGTAGGCGTTTCTTGTTGATCTCTGTCTGTAGCAGCACGTGCTTTCACAACTGGGTTGCCATGTGGATTCGATGGATTGCATGTGGAGATCGAATTCATAATCGAAAGCAAACAAAGGGTACCATGATGGAAACAAAGCGAATAAAGCTCTACAGCCTTTCAACCTGTGCTTACTGTCAAGCCATAAAGAAAATGCTCAGGGATCTTGATGTGCCCCATGAATTTGTTGATGGCGATCTGCTGGCAGAGCAGGAGCGAGATGCCTTGCTGGCTGAATTGCGTTTGCTCAACCCCAGTTGCTCCTTTCCCACCATTACTATCGATGGGCAAACCATTGTCGGTTTCAAGGTACAGGAGATCAAGGAGGCTATAGGGGTGCGCACCAAGGTTGACGATCTCTACGACACGCTGAAAAAGGTTCAGGAACCGAAAGGGTATTTCTTTAATAGAGACCGTGAGCGGACGTTTGACCTCATCCGTGGTTTACTGACCAACAAAGACCGCTATGGCTACATGGCCTGCCCCTGCAGGTTGGCATCGGGAAAGCGGGACAACGATAAGGATATCATCTGCCCCTGTGAGTATCGGGCGGCGGATGTCGAGGAATTCGGTTCCTGTTACTGTCAGCTTTATGTGTCTCAAGAGTGGAACGAGGAGCGCATCCCTCATGTTCACGTACCGGAGAGAAGGCCTGCCAGGCAGTATTAATTCCTAGGCTTCTATTTGCAAAAATAATTTGGTAAGGTTTCAGTTGTATCTCGTCAGCATTGAGTGCAATTGTTTGATAGGAATATTGCAATGCACAGCATTTGAGTTGCTCGCCAAGATAAATACTGTTTTCTAATTGACAATAGATCACATCAGCCATAGTTATTTAATTAGATTCTTTTCAACAGGGTACTTCCTGTAAATCTAAAACGATGGAGGTTGT
>CAITZN010000476.1 GCA_903896915.1 uncultured bacterium | reverse complement strand
GCAAAGAAAGTCATGATTGTTTTAGACAACTTAAACGTAAACCTCCGGCCACGAGCATCTTTTGAGATTAGTCAAAGGGTTGCATCTTGCAGCCAAAAAACATGACCCTTCAAGAGAGAAAAAGTAAGCGGATAGCTGTAATAGCAGATTGGCAGGCTAGTGGGCTAAGCCAGATTGAGTATGCCCGCACACATGATGTAAAAATCTCCACCTTGCGTTATTGGATATCCAGACAACGGCATGCTACTGATGATCAGCCAGCATTTATCGAAGTAAGCGGGTTTGATAATCGTGTCATTCACATTCGTTATCCCCATGGTGTAGAACTGGTTCTCCCTGCACAGGTTCCGGCCGGACTTCTAAAATCGTTGATCCATATCTAACCAATATGTTCTCATTGGGAGCCGCCCGGTATTACTTGTACCGGGAACCGACCGATATACGGAAGAGCTTTGACGGTTTGTGTGGGCTGGTTTCGGAACGATTGGGCCAAAGTCCGGTGAGTGGCGATGTGTTTATCTTCATCAACCGTCCTCGCAACCGTATGAAGTTGCTTCGCTGGGAACCTGGCGGGTTCGTTCTGTTTTACAAGCGACTCGAACGAGGCACATTTGAATTGCCCCACCTCTCTGATCCCTCCCTGGCACAGCGGATCGGGTATGGTGAACTGGCCATGATGGTAACTGGTATTTCCATGAAATATGCAAAAAAAAGGCAACGATTTTTACCACAAAATGATGTTGATAAATACCGGTGAATCTCTTATTTATCAAGGCTTTCAAGTGGTAAATTTGACTCATGGGAAGCACAGAACAAATAATCATCTCCAAAGAGGAATTTGAATCACTCAAAGCTGAAAACGCCTGGCTTAAACATCAACTTTCCGAATTAAAACGCATGATCTTCGGGGCCAAAAGTGAACGTTTTGTTACCCCCGCGATTGATCAGCCTTCCTTGTTCGAATTGCCAGAGGAACAACCCATTGAACCAACCACCGAAGAGATTACCTACACACGCAATAAACCCCAGGAAAAGAAGCAGCCATTGCGTATGGAACTTCCCGCCCATCTGCCGCGTAGAGATGAAGTGATTGAACCGGAAGATCTTCCCTTGAATGCAAAAAAGATCGGAGAAGCCATTACCGAAGTGATTGAATACGAACCAGCCAATGCCTATGTTCGTCGCATTATTCGTCCAAAGTACATCATTGAACAGAATGACGAACATACCAACATCGTGATTGCCCCACTTCCTGGCTTGCCTATACCAAAAGGTAATGCCGGACCAAGTATGGTGGCTCACGTTATGGTAAGTAAATTCGTGGACCACCTTCCATTTTACCGCCAGGTTCAAATCTTAAAACGTCAGAATCTGATCATTGCGGAATCAACCATTGGCGGGTGGTTCAACGGGGGATGTAACTTGATATTCCCGGTGTATAGTACGCTGAAATCCAAAGTCCTGATTAGTGATTACCTGATGGCCGATGAAACACCCATTGCTGTTTTGACAAATGATAAACCAGGTGCCACGCATAAAGGATACTACTGGGTATATTACGATCCTGTACATAGGCTGGTACTGTTCGACTACCGTAAAACCCGGGGCAGGGAGGGACCGGACGATCTTTTGAAAAACTATCACGGATTTCTTCAAACTGATGGCTATACGGTCTACAACGACCTGAAAAATCATTCAAATATCACGCTATTAGCCTGTATGGCGCATGCCCGGCGTAAATTTGAACATGCACAAGAGAATAATCCCATGCTTGCAGGGCAGGCGTTGAAAATGTTCCAGTTACTTTACGATATTGAACGTATTGCACGGGAAACAAAATTGTCAACTGAAGAGATTAAAGAGTTGCGTCAGAAAGAATCAAAACCGATCCTTGATCAAATGGAAGTCTGGCTGAAAGAACAGATTATCCTCACTTTGCCCAAGAGTGCCATTGGATCAGCCATTGCTTACACACTCAAATTATGGCCACGACTAGTCAGATATATTGAGGATGGGCGCTTTCATATCGACAATAACCTGATCGAAAACAGTATCCGCCCAGTGGCCCTGGGAAGAAAAAACTATTTATTCGCCGGTTCTCATGAAGCGGCACAGCAAGCTGCCGTGATCTACTCCATCCTGGGAACCTGTAAAATCAACAACATCGAACCCTTCTCCTACCTGACCAATCTCCTGTCTTTAATCCCAAATCACCCGGCCAATCAACTGCACACACTTCTTCCTGGGCAAAAGTAAACCTTATCCTTTATCGGTAATTGATGCTCGTGGCCGGAGGCTTACGTTTAATTAAAGTGTACTTTTTACTTTCGCTAATTCAGGAGTTTATTGACTCTCTTTTAATATCCTTTATTGTTTCGGAATCCAGGACGGAATCCAGGAATGATTCCTTTAAATGGTTATAATGCAGAGCTACAATAAATAAAACCAG
>CAITZN010000475.1 GCA_903896915.1 uncultured bacterium | reverse complement strand
CCTATGCTCAGGCAATCGGATGTCGATATTTCTGTGAAAAAACCTGAGGAAACACCCTGGTATCTGACCATTTTTATTTCCTGGTTTCCGATGCTGCTGCTGGTCGGTGTCTGGATATTTTTCATGCGGCAGATGCAAATGGGTGGCAAGGGTGGGGCCCTTTCTTTTGGCAAGACCCGAGCAAAGCTGCAGGGCGAGGGTGAGGTCAAGGTCACTTTTAAAGATGTCGCCGGTATCGATGAGGCCAAGGCTGAGCTTGAGGAGATAATTGATTTTCTTCGTGACCCGCAGAAATTCACTAAGCTCGGTGGCCGTATCCCCAAGGGGGTGCTGCTCGCCGGCTCTCCCGGAACCGGTAAAACCTTGCTGGCTCGCGCTATTGCCGGTGAGGCTGGTGTGCCGTTTTTCACTATCTCCGGTTCGGATTTTGTTGAGATGTTTGTTGGCGTTGGGGCGTCTCGAGTGCGGGATCTCTTTACCCAGGGCAAGAAGAACGCCCCTTGCATCATTTTCATCGACGAGATTGATGCGGTTGGTCGCCATCGTGGCGCCGGACTTGGCGGCGGCCACGACGAGCGCGAACAGACCCTTAACCAGCTGCTGGTCGAGATGGATGGCTTTGAGGGCAACGATGGAGTTATCATTATCGCTGCCACCAATCGGCCTGATGTCCTTGACCCGGCCCTGCTGCGACCCGGACGTTTCGATCGTCAGGTGGTTGTGCCGGTACCGGATGTCAAGGGACGGCAGATGATTCTTGAGATCTACGGCAAGAAGACCAAGCTGGCTCCAGATGTAGATATGGCGGTTATCGCTCGCGGGACGCCTGGCTTTTCCGGGGCTGATCTTGAAAACCTTGTCAACGAGGCGGCGCTGTTGGCTGCCCGCGAAGGCAAGGAGGATGTGGATGCCGCTCATATGGAACGGGCCAAGGACAAGGTGATGATGGGCGCGGAGCGCAAATCCATGATCATTAGTGACCGTGAAAAGGAAATTACCGCCTATCATGAGGCCGGTCATGCTTTGGTAGCCCGCTTGCTACCGGGTACCGATCCGATCCACAAAGTGACGATTATCCCTCGCGGCCGGGCTCTCGGTCTGACCATGCAATTGCCCATGGATGAAAAATATACGCATGGTCGCCGTTTTCTGCTTAATTCGATCGCCATCCTTTTTGGCGGACGAGGCGCGGAAAAGTTGGTTTTCGACGAAATCACCACCGGTGCGGGCAACGACATCGTTCGAGCCAGTGAACTGGCCCGGAAGATGGTCTGCGAATGGGGCATGAGCGATGATTTAGGCCCCTTGGCCTACGGTAAGAAAGAAGAACAGATTTTTCTTGGCCGCGAGATCACCCAGCATCGTGATTATAGCGAACAGACCGCACAACATATTGATGCAGCAGTGAAAAAGATTGTTGTCGAAGCCAATGACAGAGTTTCCCGCCTGCTCGAAGAAAATCATGATATCCTCAAAGCCCTTGCCGATGAGCTTCTGGAGAAGGAGACCATCACGCTTGAGGATATGGATCGGATCATCAACCGGTTGCGGGAAGAACCGGTTGAGGCTGACGAGGCAGATGCAACGCCAGTAGTCGCCTGATAGTATCGTCTGGTTACGACGCAAAGGGTGAGCTGAATTTTCTGCGGAGAATTCAGCTCGCCCTTTTTTTTTGGAGGTGCGTGGCATATGGAAAGCAAGATTCAGATTATGGGTATCCTCAATCTTACCCCGGATTCTTTTTCCGACGGTGGGTGCTGGAACAACGACTCAGCTTTTTCCGCCCGGATAGATCAGTTGTTGGCCGAGGGGGCCGACATCATCGATGTCGGAGGCGAATCAACTCGGCCTTTTGCTGAAGTGGTGACTGCGGAAATGGAGCTGGCACGGGTGCTGCCAGCTATCAGGAAAATCCGAGAGCGGAGCACGGTCGCTATTTCGATCGACACCACTAAGGCGGTGGTTGCCAGAGAGGCGCTGTCAGCTGGCGCAACAATGGTTAATGATATTTCCGCACTTCGACATGATCCGGAAATGGTTGAGGTCGTCCGTTCCTATCAAGGACCTGTGGTTATCATGCACATGCAGGGGAATCCCGGCGACATGCAGGTCAGCCCCCAGTATGAGGATGTGGTGTCGGAGATTAATGTTTTTTTTGCCGAACGGATCGGTTGGCTGGAGCAGCAGGGGATCGAGCGAAGTCGGCTTATCATTGATCCCGGCATCGGTTTTGGTAAAACCCTGGAGCATAATCTAGCTATCCTGCGCAATATTCAGGCCTTTAAACAGCACGGTTGCCCGGTGCTGATCGGCCATTCCCGTAAGTCGTTTCTAGGACAACTCCTGGATGTTCCTGTGGCTGAGCGCGATTACCCCACTGCTTTGGTCTCCGCCTATTGTGCCTTGCGGGGTGCCGATATCCTCAGGGTTCATGAGGTTCGGGGCACCCTTCAGGCAGTGCTGGTGATGGCGGCTTTGGGCTAAGGTCTTAATAACAAGGCTGTAAGGTGCGCCCTCTTTTCCTTGACAAAATGACTTGACCTGAAGTACATTTTTCTGTTTTTTGTCGCTGTCTCCGCTAGAAGGCTAGCCTCTTGATAGTGCTGGTTGGTTAGCAAGCGGGGAATGGTCAGGCAATATCTGGTCACCCTGTTTAGCTCAACGGATCTAAGTCTTAGCAACCTGATCTGTCACCTTACTTTGTCTCTATCAATGAGGACGATATCATGAAGCAGTTCAAAATTAAAACGATCAATGCCATTGCCCGGGAAGGATTAGCTCTGTTCTCCGAGCGTTTTGCGGTTAGCCCGGAAGAAACCAATCCCGAGGGGATCGTGGTGCGCAGTTCCAAGGTCGACCTGAGCGGTTATCCCGATTTGCTCGCAGTGGCCCGTGCTGGAGCAGGCGTCAATAATATTCCCGTGGAAGAGGCGTCGGAAAAGGGGATTTGTGTTTTCAACACCCCGGGGGCCAACGCCAATGCGGTGGTCGAACTGGTCTACACCTCGCTGGGCATCTGGTTGCGTAACGTCGAGAAGAGCATCGATTTCTGTAAGGGACTCGCTGGCCTCAACGATGAGGAGATCAACAAGGAGGTCGAGGCCCGCAAGAAGATCTTCAAGGGCGAGGAAATGTCCGGTAAAACCCTGGCGGTCATCGGTTTGGGCAAAATTGGTATCGGCGTCGCCAATGCCGGATTGCACCACGGCATGCGGGTTTTGGGTTTTGATCCTTTCCCGGCTCTGGACAACATCCATTATCTCGACTCTCAGGTAACTTTGGCCCGTAGTCGCAGAGAGGCCCTCTGTGATGCTGATTTTATCTCCGTGCATATACCCCTCAACAAAAATACCAGGGGCTATGTAACGGAAAAGGATTTCCTGGAGTTTGCCAAAGAAGGTGCTGTGCTGATCAACTATGCTCGTGGTCCGATTATCGATGAGGATGCTATCCTTGCAGCCTTGGCCAGTGGCAAGCTCAAAGGCCATATTTCTGATTTCCCCTCGGTCAAATTTCTCGGCCATGATAAAATTCTGGTTACGCCACATCTGGGCGCATCCACCGCTGAATCCGAGGAGAACTGCGCCACCATGGCGGTACAGGAGTTGAAAAGCTATCTCGAATTCGGTAATATTGTCCACAGCGTCAACTTTCCCAATGTGGAAACTATTCCCACTGTTGACGTCCATACCCGTCTGACTGTCATTAACCGGGATCAGCCCGGTATGATCGGTCTGATCAGTAATATGCTGGGCAGTGAAAAGATCAATATCATGAATTACACCAACAAAAGTAATGGGACCCTGGGATACAATATTATTGATTGTTCGGGGCCGGTGTCTGAGGACGTGCAGGCGAAGATCAAGCAACAGGACGGTGTGTTGCGGGTTAGAGTTATTCCGCTGGAAATTAAGGGTCGTGGGTGAGTAAAATTTACCCAGTTTAGGGTTAGGGGCGTATTAAGTGTCGTATGGAATTTTTATTTGTCTAACCTGAAGATGTAGCTGGTTTTTTTCGTGGCGCTTCCGTCACAGCGGCAAGATGGGTTTAAAATATTAAACTTCTCTTGTAGGTGCTGGTTTGTCCCAACGGTCAGGATCGCTCACATTGCCTTGAAACAATAGAATGTTTTTTATTGCCTGATATTTTTCAAAGTGGCATGTATAATGCATAAATAAGTTTGTTTTTCCATTTCTTCTTTCCTTTTCCGGCTTGACCTCCATATGGGTTGAGCCGGTTTTTTTTGAGCCATGCAATTAGACAGCATATCCGTAGCCTTAGTGGCCCAATCGAGCTATCAGCAGCCGCAACTCGACCAGGCTGTTGAAAGAGTGGTGCTTTCGTTGGGTGATTTAGGAACCCTTCGGACAGCGCAGGTTCTTCTCAAGCCTAACTTGATAACGACTAGGAATGGTATGCTGGCCTGTACCGATGGTCGTTTTATCGCGGCTGTGGCACGTTGGTTTCTTGCACAAGGCGCGAGGGTGGCGGTAGGCGATTCCCCCTCCTTTGGATCGGCGCGTAAAGTACTCGAGGCCATCGGAGCCTTGACCACCTTGCAATCCCTTGGGGTTCCGGTGCAGGAATTCAGGCAGGTCAAGGAGGTCGTGCTGCCCAGTGGTCATAAAGCCGCCATGGCGGCAGCGGCTATGGATTGCGACCTCCTGGTCAATCTTCCCAGGGTGAAAGCCCATTCACAGATGTTAGTGACCCTAGCGGTAAAAAATTATTTTGGATGCCTGGCAGGCTTTCACAAACCCTGGTGGCACATGGTCCATGGCGGTTGTGACGGCCTTTTTTCAGACCTGCTGGTGGACCTTCTCGCAGTTCTCCCTCCCAGTCTTTCTCTGGTGGACGGCATTGTCGCCATGCACAAGACCGGGCCAGTTCACGGCGATTCTTATTCACTGGGCCTGATCGCCGGTGGCGTTAATCCGGTGGCTTTAGATACAGCGCTCCTTGCTCTTCTTGAAATCGATCCCGTGCAGAGCCCCTTGTGGTTGTCCGCCCGCCGGGCAGGAATTAAAGGAACAGAACTGGCAGAGTTGATGTTTTCCCTGGCCGAGCCAAATGAACTTGCGGCAGGTGAGTTTGTCGTGCCAGCGCATCTGGGTCCCATCCGTTTCAATCCCTTTCGATTTGTAAAGAATTCCTTGAAAAGGTTGCTGCTCGCGAGATGTTGCCCAGGTGAACGTGAGTAGCAAGGGTAAGGGTAAGTTACAGGTTGTTTAGGTTGGATACTGCCCATCCGAGCAGTGAGCTATTTTGATTGAATTGTTTCGATAAGTTTAGTACTTATAGCACCTTTTTTTGTGTAAAAAAGTTTAGATAGTGATTAGGGTTGACCTCGTAATCCGTCCGTTGCAGGCTACGTTTAACAGCACTATCGAGCCGGCTCATAACGTAAGGTTTTTTTAATACTATTCTGTTTTTTTAACTCCAGAAGGAGACACGTATGTCGAATCATCTTTTTACTTCTGAATCGGTTTCTGAGGGGCATCCCGACAAGGTTGCCGATCAGATCTCCGATGCCATCCTTGATGCCATCCTCACTCAGGACAAACATGCCCGAGTGGCCTGCGAGAGTCTGGTTACTACAGGTTTAGCCTTGATCGCCGGCGAGATCACCACTTCGGCCTGGGTCGATATGCCCAACATCGTCCGCGAAACCATCAGGGAGATCGGTTACAACTCCTCAGAGATGGGATTTGACTGGCAGTCCTGCGCGGTGCTGACTTCCATCGGCAAACAGTCGGCGGATATTGCCCAGGGCGTTAACGAAGGCTCCGGGCTCGATCTCGATCAGGGTGCGGGCGATCAGGGGCTGATGTTCGGCTATGCCTGCGATGAAACCGATGTACTCATGCCCATGCCTATCACCTATGCGCATTACCTGGTCAAACGTCAGGCTGATGTACGTAAGGCGGGCATTCTTCCCTGGCTACGGCCCGACGCTAAGAGTCAGGTGACTATCGAATACGAGAACAATGTCGCCAAACGGATCGAGGCCGTGGTCCTCTCCACTCAGCACGGCCCGGATGTCAGCTACGAAGATCTCAAGGAAGCGGTGATGGAGACCATCATCAAGCCGGTTCTGCCGGCCCACATGATGGATGCGAACACAAAGTTTTTCATCAATCCTACCGGTCGGTTCGTCATCGGTGGCCCGGTGGGCGACTGCGGGGTCACCGGCCGCAAGATCATCGTCGACTCCTACGGCGGTCGTGGCTCCCACGGAGGCGGTGCTTTTTCCGGCAAGGATCCGTCTAAGGTCGATCGTTCCTCTTCCTACATGGGGCGCTATGTCGCCAAGAACATTGTGGCTGCTGGACTGGCCACCGAGGTCGAGGTCCAGGTGGCCTACGCCATCGGCATCTCCAAACCGGTATCGATCAACGTCAAGACCTTCGGTACCGGTAAGGTATCGGAGGAGCGTCTAGTACAGATCCTTGGCGAGGTCTTTGACCTGCGGCCCAAGGCGATCATCCAGCAGTTGGATCTGCTCCGGCCCATCTACCACAAGACCGCAGCCTACGGTCATTTCGGCCGGGAACTACCCGAGTTTACCTGGGAGCGGACCGATAAAGTCGAGGCCCTTCGCAGCGCCGCTGGTCTGTGATCGGCAATTTATTTTTTGAATGTATACTATCTCCCGAAACCGGGAAGAGCAGGAGTAGCAAATGACTGATTATAAAGTAGCCGATATGAGCTTGGCCGATTGGGGCCGCAAAGAGATCGCCATTGCCGAAACGGAAATGCCTGGCCTGATGGCCCTGCGGGAGGAGTTTGGTGCAGCGCGTCCCCTGGCTGGGGCCCGTATCGCCGGCTGTCTGCATATGACCATCCAGACCGCAGTGTTGATGGAGACCCTAGTGGAACTCGGTGCGGAACTGCGCTGGTCCTCGTGCAATATTTTTTCCACCCAGGATCACGCCGCTGCCGCCACTGCAGCTGTCGGTATCCCGACCTTTGCCTGGAAAGGCGAAAACGAGGAGGAATTCTGGTGGTGCATCGAGCAGACCATCTTTGGACCCGATG
>CAITZN010000474.1 GCA_903896915.1 uncultured bacterium | reverse complement strand
TATCACCCATCGCCCAAAAATTATCCTTTTCTCCCAGACGGGCAATCCGGCCCTTGGGCAGACCATCAACCTGTTCCCAAAGTGCATATGCCTCGTCATCGTCCTTAAAGACAGAAACCCAGAGTTTGGTCGGATCAAGCCCCAGCTTGACGGTGAGAAACTCCCAGGCAAAGGCGATGGCGTCTTTCTTGAAATAATCGCCGAATGAAAAGTTTCCCAGCATCTCGAAAAAAGTATGGTGCCGCGCCGTGTACCCTACATTTTCCAGGTCGTTATGCTTGCCTCCCGCCCTGACGCTGCTCTGCGCGGTGGTCGCCCGGACGTAAGGCCTTGTATCCTCACCCATAAAAACCTTTTTAAACTGCACCATGCCCGAGTTGACAAACAACAGGGTGGGGTCGTCAAGGGGTACCAATGATGATGCGGCAACCCTGGTGTGGTCTTTGCTCTCAAAATATTCGAGAAAACATTTTCGTATTTCGTTACCGGTCATTGCGTCGTGATAGCGTTAATGTTTTTGGGGATGTAGGCCGCAGTCAAGGATTGAAGGCCTCTCTGTCAACTGCTTTTGCCCGATTTTGCAGGAATTATGCAACAAAAAACTGAGTTTCTGAAGCCTGAAGACAAAATATTTTATGATACCATGAAATAATAGGCTGCAAAGAAAAAACAATACTCTGCTCCTTGATAACAAAGCAGGCGGAATGCCATTGCATTCCGCCTGCTCATTTTTCAGATTTATCCAACTTTTTTCAGTGCAAAAGTCAGCTCAACAGAAGAACGAAAAGTCTACTCACTCCGTTCCCGTGCCGCCCATTTGCTTCTTGGTGTCGACCAACTGCTCAACTACCGTCGGATCAGCAAGGGTTGAAGTGTCGCCAAAGTCATTGAAATCATTGGCGGCAATCTTACGTAAGATTCTACGCATGATTTTTCCGGAGCGTGTTTTTGGCAAACTCGGTGCCCATTGAATCACCTCTGGGGTGGCGATAGGCCCGATTTCAGTGCGGACATGTTTGCGTAGTTCCGCCCGCAGTTCCTCACTTTCCTCAGCCCACGACATCAGGGTGACGTAGGCAAAAATTGCCTGGCCCTTGATCGGATGCGGCATACCAACCGCTGCAGCCTCGGCTACCGCCTCATGGGAAACCAGGGCGGATTCAATCTCGGCGGTCCCCAGACGATGCCCGGAAACGTTGATAACATCGTCAAGACGACCCATGATCCAGAAATAGCCGTCTTCGTCCTTACGGGCGCCATCTTCTGGATCGTAGGTGTCGGCATAACGGCTGAAATACGCCTTCTTGTACCGCTCCGGATTGCCGAAAACACCACGCAGCATTCCCGGCCAGGGTTTACGAATGACCAGATGGCCGCCTTCGTTAGGACCAGCCTCCTTGCCCTCTTCATTATAAATGGCAACGTCAATACCTGGCAACGGAAGCGTAGCAGTACCAGGCTTGAGCGGTGTCACATAGGGCAAGGCCGTAATCATGATACCGCCGGTCTCGGTCTGCCACCAGGTATCAACGATCGGCAGTTTTTCCTTGCCAATATTGATGTGATACCACATCCAGGCCTCGGGATTGATGGGCTCACCCACCGAACCGAGGATGCGCAGACTGGAGAGATCATGCCGCTGGGTTGGCTCAACCCCTTCCCGCATCAAAGCGCGGATGGCAGTCGGTGCGGTATAGAAGATATTGACCTTGAATTTGTCGACGATCTTCCAAAAACGATCCGGTGCCGGATAGTTGGGCACTCCTTCGAACATGAGCGCAGTAGCACCCAGTCCCAGCGGACCGTAGAGGATATAGCTGTGACCAGTTATCCAGCCGAGATCGGCGGTACACCAGTAGACATCGTTATCCTTCAGGTCGAAAACCCATTGCGCTGTGTGCATGGCATAGGTCAGATAGCCGCCGGTGGTATGGACCACGCCTTTGGGCTTGCCGGTGGAGCCTGAGGTATAGAGGATGAACAGCATGTCCTCGGCATCCATTGATTCGGGTACACAGAACGAGGAAATATCGGGGGCATGCACCTCTCGATGCCACCAGCAGTCGCGCCCCTCTTTCATCTCGACCTCGTTGCCGGCCCGTCGCACCACCACACAGGTTTCCACACTGGGGCAGGTTTCCATGGCTACGTCAGCGTTAGGTTTCAGCGGTATCGCCTTACCACCGCGCAGGACAGCATCGGCGGTGATCAGGACCTTGGCATGACAATCCTCGATGCGGCTCTGCAGAGCGATGGCCGAAAACCCGCCAAATACCACCGAGTGCACCGCGCCAAGCCGGGCGCAGGCCAAGAGCGAGATTGCCAACTCAGGCACCATCGGCAAATAGATGGCAACCCGGTCACCCTTTTTCACTCCCTTCTTTTTCAAGACATTGGCAAAACGGCAAACCTCGTCGTGCAGCATCTGGTAGGTGTAGACTCTGACGTCCTCCTCCGGTTCGCCTTGCCAGATGATGGCAGCCTTGTTGCGCCTACCGGCGGTCAAGTGTCTGTCCAGGCAGTTAACAGAAATATTGAGTTTGCCGCCGACGAACCACTTGAACTCAGGAATGGAATAATCGCATTCCATCACCGTATCCCATTTCTTATCCCAGGTGACGAGTTCTTCAGCACGTTTGGCCCAGAAGCTCTCAGGATCTTCCATGGAGTGCGCATAGATTTTTTTGTACTCCTCCATCGACTTCACCCAGGCCTGATCACGCCCTTGTACCGGCGGCTGAAACAACTTCCCCTCAGCCGACAAACTGGTGATTTTATCTTCCATTGCACTCATAGAAATCCCCCCTCAACTAAAATAATCCCAATAACAGTTTCACGCGCCGCCTGTCAGCGGACAACAAGCGGACACACCGACCTGATAGCAGGCTCCTCTCTGCAACCGGTTCCAACCGGCTACGGAAGCACAGCGCAATCACAGATTACTCTCACAACCCAAATGCGAAATGCATTCATGCGAACGAGCCAATTTCTTTCTTTATCAGTACAATCCCAAACGCAGTATAGTACCAATGAAGTCGAATCATGACCTTCACTTGCAGTATGTACAGGAGATTCTCAAAAAAACAAAATGTTTCCCGTGCCTCGAGACCCCAACCTGCATTTTCTTGCAAAAAACCCTGGCACTGGCAAAATACCTGGCGCACATATCGCACATATCGCATATATCAACACCTTCAAGCGGCACGATCAATTTTCCCATGAAAGCCCATAGCTTTTCAGAGGACGGCTCAATGAACCATCCTCTTGCTTACAGAGAATCATCAGATACGGGTTGCGTTGTTGCTATTCCCAACCTATCTTTTGTTACAAACCCAACAGAGGAGGCCTTATGATCATCACAGACTGGATCCACACCATCGCCGGTTGTTTCATCTTACTGAGCCTGACACTCGGCGTTGACTGTCCGGGCAATCCGCTTTTCATCAGCCGCTACTGGTTATTTTTTACCGCCTTTGTTGGCGTTAATCTGCTCCAGTTCGGAATCACCAAATTCTGTCCGCTGGGACTGATCCTGAAGAAACTGGGGGTGCCGGAAACCAGATAATCGATCACTCAAATCACAGACAGCAAATAATCTCAAATCACAATACTTGCCCAACGAAAAGTAACGGACGGATTGGGTTGCAATCAGCGCTGGTAGAGCTTAGCACGCTGACGATATAATCGGGGCAGACAGAGCAGGGCAACAAGGAACAGGCCAACACCGAGATACCAAGGAAAACAAAAAATCGCCTCTTTGAAAGCTTGGTCTTCGACCAGCAAGGCAGACCAGTCGGGACGCAGTGCCGCTTGCCCCGTGCGAAAGTGCTGGATGAGCACGGCAAAGATCAGGCCGATAAAACCATAGGCAGCGTTAAAGGCAAGCCCCTTGAAACTCAACACAGTTGCCCGCTGATGCGACTCTGTTATTTTGTTGAGGTAGTGGCTGGTGAAAAAACTTGTCAACATCATGCCGATAAACACCGCCATCATGGGCAGCAGTCCCAGATACGGAATAAACAGGGTCAACAAGAACAGGACAACCAGCAAAAACCCGCTCAATACCAGCGCATTCTTTCCGGGTGAGAACCGCTCGGTCAGAATCCGAGCTATCTTCGGCACAAACAGCCCCAGCACCGCCACAGCCGAACCTATCAGACCAAAACTGGCCTCCGGCAGATGAATCAATCGGTAATATTTACTGGTAAGCGTTACAAGCATGCGCAAGGTGTGATCAAAGGTCATCGCAAACAGAATGATCGCCAGCGCGAACGGAGTGCGAAATATCCACCCTCCCGCCTGCAGGGTGACGCGGGACATTTCCCATAACGATGCAGCACGCCCCTGCAGCCCAGATTGACCTGGTAGCCCGAGGGGGTCGCGCATCTTCAGGGTGGCAGACAGCGCCAGCAAGCTAAACACCAGGGTCAGATAGAGAGGGTAGCGCATGCTCATCTGCTGATTAACCCCTCCTGCAATGCCCACCCACCCGAGCACACGGTTGACCAAACCGGGATCATACACTGCCGCCCCCAAGGTCATGGCAAAGATATAGCCGACATTCTGGGCACGCATCTGCAATTCGAGCACCCTGGGCCAGTCTTGAGCCAGTCCATGCTCCACCAGCGTGTCGTAGGCAAGGGCCTCATCGGCACCGCTGGCCATGGCCTCGGCCAGACCGCTGAGGATTCTATTGCCGAGGAAAGCAAAAAATACAACCTGCTGATTACCCAGGGGTATAAAGGCAATCAGCGACATCTCCGCGATCATCAGGAGGGTCGTGGCGACCAGCAAGCGTTGTCTGCCGATGATGTCAGCCAAGGCTCCGGATGGCACCTCAGCGAGCACAATAGTGAAGGCCCACACGGTATTGAGCAGGGCGAACTGCTCTAAGGTCAGGCCGTAATCGAGAAAGAGAATTGTGAAAACAGGATAATAGAAGCGAGCATTGAAGAACACCCGAAACGCCACGAACAGGCGGATGTTGGGCAGGGAATACGGCGAGACCGATGGGAGTGACAACATTCCTCCGGATGCTCCGTCCAAGAAAGCCTTCTCCTTGAACTCATTTTTTGTCTTCATAACGCCTACCCGCTCTATGGAAAAACTGGATACTCCTCGCTCGAAGCCGTTCTATCGGTAAAGAAAGAGCGCTGGCACCACCTCAATCACGCCCCCTCTTTCCC
>CAITZN010000473.1 GCA_903896915.1 uncultured bacterium | reverse complement strand
TCTTCTTCATACTTCTTCACCAGTCTTTTCACAGTATCATTGTGACCAGAGTAATAAATAAGAATATTGTCAGGAAGAGTTTTTTGATCGATATTTTTGCGTTCCCGACCATCGACTTTAAATTGACCTGATGTCCAGGCAATCTCGGTCTCTTTGTTGTTGATCTCAAAATTTAAACGATAATTGAAATTGAGCTTTTCCTTCTGATCGTCGTACTCGTATAAGTGACGAAAGATTTCAATCAGCGCTTCAAAAAAGTTTGACTTTCCTGTAGCGTTTTTGCCGACAAAAACATCAATAAAGCTACCGCCATCGAAAGTCAGAGAAAAGTCCCTGAGATTTTTGTAATGGCTTATATATAATGATTTAAGCCTCATAACTGGTCTTTATATGTTTACCATCACTGCACTGAGTAGAGCAGACTGTTTGCTTGCAGTTGCATCAATCTGCTGTTCCAGTTGATCACACAGAGCCATGAGTTTATCGATTTTGGTGACGATGCGATGCTGCTCAGCAAGAGGAGGGAGAGCAATAACTATGCTCCGAAGAAAGCCTAATGAAACAAATGGCTGAGCACCACCGGCAGCCTTTTTCTGGAGTCCATCAGCCAAGTACTCCATCAACCTTTTAATAAAAAATGGAAAGGTTAATTGATGACTGTAATATTTAAATAAAGCAACATTTTTAATACTGAACTCGGTTTCGTCTTCTACGATAACTTGGTTTCCAATATTCCCACCGATCATCGAAAATAAAATATCCAATTTATCAACACGTGACCGCTTTACTATCTCCATATGATCCTCAGCGGATATGCGTCTTGCATCAGAAAAATCGATTTTCCCATTTATAAAATTTTTACTCGTGATTAATGGGTAAGTATTTTTCCCAATGGCATCCCGTGGCGAATCGTGAGTTCCATCTCTTACATCCAGTACATTCTGTAAACGAGACCACTCCCATCCCTTTGGCAACGCATAAGGCACATCCTCAGATTTGATCTCAGGTAGTGCCTTTTGCGGCTTTATCTTCCCTTCCTTCACCAATCTCCGTTTCTCTGCTTCGATCTCCTTCAGCAAGTCACTGGCTGGTTGATCGTTCGGGTCTTGGGAAACCAGCTTGCCCATGACGCCAAGCTGAAGGATGGCTTTACGCAGTTCGGTCACGTTGGCTTTGACGGAGTAGAGTTCACCAAAGTGACGGTTGATGAAGTGCCATGCCTCGGTAAAACTGTCGCTCCTCACCGCTTCGAACAGACGGTTCAGAGCAGAAATATGAACGGTCAGGCGTTTCGCTTCACTCTCGGCTCGCAGCTTTTCCAGTTCATCACAACGCGCCATGAGCTGGTCGATTCTGGCGACTATGCGATGCTGCTCGGCGAGAGGTGGAAGTGGAAATGGCGCACGAAAAAAATCACCGTCATTAATCGCTGGATAGGCAACGCCTTTCATAGCCAATTCAACATAGGAAATGAAAAAAGGTGATCTCAAATAGTGATAAATAAAACTATTGGAAATAACATCATAAGGGTGAATGATAGCAAAAGCGGTGCTTGCTATCGGTTCAGGATCATATTCCTTTCCAATAATTGCAATATTCAGCAAGTAAGGCCGAACTGTAGCGTAAATTACAGTATTCTGCCGAACAATTTTTCGAGCACGTGAAGGGGCTTCATCTTCACCGAGAAGCTGCACATCCTCAGAAATAATGCCTTTTGAATTATTGATTGAACCAACATCAATGTATGTGAAAGGTCTATCTGGAATTTTTTGCCCCCAATCGTGACCAATATTTCTGATCCGAGTCCACTCCCATCCCATCGGTAATCCATAGGGAACTTCTTCTGGCTTTATATCAGGCAGCGGTTTTGGCTCCCTGATCTTTTCCGCTTTCACCATCCTCCGCTTCTCCACCTCAATCTCCTTCAGCAGTTCACTTGCAGGTTGATCATTCGGATCTTGCGGAACCAGTTTACCCTGCATGGCAAGGGTTAAAATCAGCTCACGCAGTTTTTTGATGCCATCTGGTGCGGCAAAGGCAATATCGAAATGCTGTTCGAGCAGAGCCCTGCTCCTGACGTTTTCATTCATGGCTCTCCTCCACCACTTCCCAGTAACCAAATTTGTCTGAACCTTTCCTCCTAAGCTTTCCTTCGGATTTCAGCTTTGAAAGGTTCCATTCAACCCCTCTGACTGACAATCCGGTTATTTCACTAAGGGCTTGCCGAGTAATTTCCGGGTTACCTCTGATTGCTCCAAGAATTTCACGCTCCGTTTTCCCCACAGTCTTCACCACAGTCTTCACCACAGTCTTCACCACAGTTCCATCATTCTGTTTCGCTGGTAAAGAGTCAGTTTGTGCCATGACCTCTTGTTCAAGAGCTAGCGCCTCTTCTGAAACCTTAAAAACCGTTCTGATAAAGTGGGATGAAAAAATGTAGCTCTCCCGGGGATAAGCTTTGAGAATGCGCGGCATACCGGAACCAAGGTACTCAACCATGCCCAGATCCTTGAATACTCGCATCAGGATCTTGTTACGTGGAATTGAATAGCCTGCAAAAAAGTCTTCCCGCTCTTCACCTGGATGGATATAACCGGCAGCCGTTATTTCAAGACGATCATCAAAAATCTCGAATTTCGGCACCAGCTCGGTTGAGTAGTCATTATGGATAATTGCATTGATGACCGCTTCCCGCAGAGCAACCTTGTTCCAAAGGCTGAGGTTGATACGCTCCCGTGAGGTGATTTTATTGATAACACGATTCTCAACGCCCTCCAGACGGTCGAGGACAAGCTTGCAGGTTTTTATGAGGCAACAAAATCCATAGTCCTTGCTCTGAAGCAGATTGACCCTGTCGATACCTGCATATTTTGCCACCTGCACCGAGTTGCCGTTCTGATCAGCCAGCAGGTACCCCGCATAGTTGTAGAGGCCCTCATCGGTGAGAAGTTCAAGATTATCCGCAAATTTATCGCCCAGTTCAAAGCCCGACTCTTCATAATATATTCTGAGTTGTTCGAAGCTGAGATCTTGCCTTGGTGAACGAATACGCCCCAAAGAGTTGCGGGTACGTCTGGAAAAGAGTTCCTCAATCATCCTTGATGGCATAGGCTCCGATGCACTGCCCACCCGGATGTAGCAACCCTTTTCGGTCATGCCAAATTTTTTCAGGTGGTATGGCTTTTCCGATCCGCCTGCGAGAGTGATACGAATAACATCCTTTCCGTTGCGCTCTTCATGAATAACATCAAAGAGGCCCATTACCGAGGGCTGGATGTTATTTTTAAGCCGATCCTTGACCGCAAGCTGCACCGCATCACCGTTTGGCACACCATAAACCGAACCATCCTTGTTGATACCGAGGTAGATCACGCCTCCATCATGGTAGTTCAGAAATGCTACCGCCTCTTTTTCGAGACCGTCAGTCAGTTCACGTTTGTATTCTATACGATTGGATTCCATGTGCTTCAGTTCCCTCCCAATGCCTGCATCAGTTCCTGCTTCAGCGCAGCTTGAGCGGCTTCAAGCTTACGAGTAATGTCAAGATACTCCTCCATCAGCTCTTCAGGGTCACGATGGTTCACTGCCACTTCATGAGGGTTTTTGCAATCAAGGTTGTAGTTGCGTGTGGCAATATCCTCAACCGTAACCTTCCATGCATATTCGTCAGCTTTTCGTCCCTTGCGCTCCGCACCACCCCACCACGCTTTTTCGCGGTCAAACTCCTGAATGGTCAGGGGTCTGGTGCGGGAGTATGCCTTGTAGCCTTCTGGATAGGGGTGTTCAAAGAACCAGAGCTCTTTTGTCGGGCCGCCCTTTTCGAAAAAGAGGATGTTGGTCGAAATGCTGGTGTAGGGGCTGAAAACACCTTTCGGCAATCGGACGATGGTGTGCAGGTTGAACTCTTCAAGCAGCTCCCGCTTCAGGTTGGTTTTGACTCCCTCGCCAAAG
>CAITZN010000472.1 GCA_903896915.1 uncultured bacterium | reverse complement strand
TTTCACATAGGAACTCCTGAAAATGGAGGGGAAACTCAAACAACAGCCCTCATAACACCGATGTCAACGATGATAATTTTATTATAAAACAATCTGTTAAGCATTGTTCGCATACGACGAAACCTGCTTCCCCTCAAACCTTCATGAGAGCATCATTTACAAGAGACAATCTCTTTTGTCTCTTCACAACGTACCCGAATATGGCACCTGTTCACACACGTTGCATTGCCCCTGCAAAAAACTCAAATAAACTGCATTCATGTTTGCTTATTCCCAAAAATCGAGCTAATAAATGCTGTTTACACAATTATTAGCAACTGTCCGCGCACAGTTCCCCATAATCAACACAGTAGAGAGAATAATTCCACGGAGGCAGGATGTTGGAGTTCAAGAAAGGCGTCGATATTTTATCAGCTGTTGGCGGCATAAGGACACTGGACGAGGCAAAGAATCTGTTTGAGCAAAGGCTCGACACGATACATCTCGCCCGGCTCGCCACGATTACTAACGAAGAAGCGCTGTTGAAAGTTGCAAACGCCATTGCCATGTGCGAACCGGAACAGATCTATATCCATACCGGTAGCGATGAAGATCGTGAAAAAATTCGGCGGATGAGTCTTGAAAAAGGTGAAGAGACGGCGCTTGCCATCCCAGGCCACACCATTCATTTCGATCTGCCTGAGGATCAGGGGCGGATGGTCGACCAAACCTTTTACATCATCAACGAGGGTGAACCGGTCTCGTCACTTGCCAAAAAAGAATTACGCGCCCAGTCTCACGCCTATATCAGCGAGCACATGCGCGGCATCATGAACGGCAAAACCATGATCGTCGGTTTCTATAGCCGCGGCCCAGTGGGCGCCAGGGCTTCAATTCCAGCCATTGAAATTTCCAGCTCCACCTATGTTTTCCATTCAGCGGAACTACTCTACCGCAACTGTTATGCCGATTTTGACGCTGAGGTTACCCGGAGGGGCGAATTCTTCACCAATGTCCACTCCGAAGGCCCTAATCGCTCGGAGGATATCCCCAAAGTCCGCATCTATATGGATCGCAGCTGGCAGACCACCTTTTCGACCTTCTGCACCTATGCGGGCAACACCCTGTTGATGAAAAAGGGTAACCACCGCTTCGCCTCCGACTGCGCTATGTATAAATACAATGGCGAAGAACTCTCCGAGCACATGTTCATAACCGGCATGACCGGCCCGGAGGGCAGAAAAACTTATTTTGCCGGTGCGGCGCCTTCCGGCTGCGGCAAAACCACCACCGCCATGGTCGGCAGCGACTTTATTGGCGACGATCTGGCCCAGATGTGGATCGGCGATGACGGTACCCTGCGGGCGGTTAATCCTGAAATTGGCATTTTCGGCATCATCGAGGATGTCAATCTAGAGGGTGACCCCCACTTAATGCAATGCCTGCGGCAGCCAGGAGCAGAAGTCATCTTCTCCAACGTGCTGGTGGACGAACAGAACAACCCGCGTTGGGTCGGCGACGGTGACCCCATCCCCGACCGTGGAACCAACTATCAAGGACCGTGGACCAAAGGGATGACCGATGTGGCCATGTCGCATCCGAACTCACGTTGCACCCTGATGGCCGAAGCGGTCGGCAACCACAACAAGGAGGCTAATGCCGACCCTGCCGGTATCGTTATCAAAGTCATCACTTATTCCGGCCGCGACAGCAACACCATGCCCCCTATCTGGGTGGCAAAAAGCATGGATGCCGGGGTGACCATCGGTGCTTCCATCGTCTCCAAAGCGACTGCAGCAGAAATTGGCACCAGCGGCGTAAACCGACAGCCTTGGGCTAATACACCCTTTGTGGCTGGAACGATGGCCGATTACCTCGATGCCCAGCTCAATTTTTACGGCAACAGCAAGATGACCCAAAAACCGGCCATGGCCGGCCTGAACTACTTTCTTACCCATGAGGCCCGAGGCGGCAGCGGCAAAGGCTTGTTAGGGGAAAAGAAAGATGTGCACGTCTGGCTGGGCTGGCTGGATCTCTTCACCCACGGCGAAGTCCAGGCCATTGACACCCCGATCGGCCTGATCCCAAAATATGAGGATCTCAAACGGCTGTTTCAGGAGACCATTAACAAGGAGTATACCGAAGCGCTCTACACCATGCAGTTTTCTCTGTATATCGACAACGTCATTGCCCGGATTGATCTGCAGGATGCTGCCTGGCGGAAAGAACAAGGGGTCTCTGAACGGTTATTTGCCGTATATGCCGAACAGAAAGCAGCGCTGCTGGCGCTCAAAGCTGCAAAAGGAGAGATTGTCAAGCCCCAGGATTTGTAAGCGGGCTGATCGCTCAATTTAGCCCTTATTCTTCAGGGTCCTTGCATGGTGCAAGGACCCGTTTTTTTTGCTCAACAAGAGGACGCTTGCTTGAGATACCTCATCAACAAAAAACCGGAGATGCTTCCTCTGGAAGGCATCTCCGGTTCATGACAGTGTGGGGTTGCCCCCGAGGGGGACCGCCAAAAAAGGTTATCTGGTCGCTCTCAGCCCTTCAGCATCTGGAGCACCTTGTCGCGAATCGCATCCAGTCCCAGTCCCTGATACGGAATCTGCTCGGCAAGGCCGCCAGCCCCATCCTTCCAGGTTCCCATGTATCCGTACTTCGGGGTGTAGCCACGCTCCAGCAGCCAGCTGCCAAAGCGAATTCCCAACCCGGTCTTACTGTTCTGGGTCTCCACCACCAGCACAAGCGGACTATCACCCACCGTGGCCAGCGCAGCCTCATCAATCACATTGAGCACCGGTTTGTTGATCAAGCCGATATGGATATCCTCAGCCTTGAGCAGTTCAACCACATGGAGGCAGCGGTAGAGCATTTCCCCGTAGGCAACGATATAACCGTCACGCCCTTCGCGGATGACCTCGTCAGTATCCGGCTTAAAGGTATAGCCGTCACCATACAGTTTTTCGCCTTGTTCGTTGAGGATGTAGGGAGTTCCTGAACGGGTCGAATAGACGAAGCGCAAACCGGGATTATGGAAGATCGAACCCAGGATCGCCTTCAATTGCAGGGCATCGGCGGGGAAGTAGAGCCTGGTTTGATCATGTTCGGCCAGGCCATTGTCGGCAAAAAAATTGTTAATGCCGAAATGACAGGTGTTGTCAGCCATGTCATCAACCCCGGAATGAGAAAAATGAGCCAGGACATTGGCCTGATTGAGGCGGGCCATGGTGATTTCAGAAATCACCATCTCCTGAAAGGCGGCAAACGTCCCAAAAACCCCCTGTTTACTGGGAGCAGAACCAAATCCGGCAGCCACCGAAAAATTATTGCGCTCCATGATGCCGCCGTGGACATAGACCTCCGGGCAATTTTTACGGATATGGTGCAGGCCGCAGGAACCTTCAAGATCGGAATCCACCACCAGAACCCGGCTGGTGGGATTATCCATCCCCTTGATGAGGTCGCTGACAATCTTGCCAAACTCGTCCCGGTTTTTGGCTGATTCCACTGAGCTGCCCAGATACACAACCTTTTCAGCCTTAGCAGGCTTCAGTTGCAGCATAGCTACTGCCGCTTTGTGCCCTTTGGCCGTAAGATAATCGATGGCCAAGGGCACCGGAATGACATCGTGGCCCTTGGGCAGCCCTTCGATCCCGGCTACGCCAACCGCCATCGGCCGTTTAATGACAACTGCAACCGGCCCTGCCGCAGCAATAGCCTTGCTAATGCAGGCAAAAAGACTGTCGATATCCTCGCCGTTGCAGGTATGGGTTGCCAGACCATGGCCGGAAAGCGTCCGCTCCAGATCGTACCCCTGCAGGTAGTCACTCGGGTGACCGGCGATGGTGACGTTATTGTCATCAAGTAACAGCTTGACATTAAGTTTCCGCGCCACTGCATAACGGGCAGCCTCGGCGTCATCGCCCTCCTGCTGAGAGCCGTCGCTGCCGAACATGAAAACGGCCTTACCCGTTTGCGCCTCAGCCACGCCATTTACATGGCTCCACATATGCCCCAAACGACCGGAGCTGAAGAAGATACCATCCTCTTCACTGCGTTCAGGATGGCCGTAGAATCCCTTGCCAAATTCACGGTAATGAAGCAACGATTCCGGCTGTTTGAAGCCGTTAAGCACCGCCATGATGTACTGAATGGCAACCCGGTGTCCGGCCTCATCAAAATAGACGGGATAACAGGACGCGTCACCTTTCATAAATCCATCGACGATCAGCAGCTCGGGCACGATGTCATAGGCGCCTCCGGTATGGCCGCCCAGGCCCTTGGTATTAGCCAGAGCGGTGAAAAAAACGATACTGTCGCGCACCAGACTGATATTGTGGAGCAAGGTCGAGCGCTGCTCTGCAGTCAACCCCTCCTGGGTAATGGAGAAGCGCAAAGGCTTGTACGCTGACAAATCAATAGGGAATTTCATAAGTATTTCCTGCATAGAAAGGAGTTCATGGAACGGTGGTGGGACGCATGTTTCGACGCCCGTCCGCTCTCTTAGAAAAAGGCATTCGCACTGATAACAAAATTACCAGATTCCGCAAGGGTGATCTGACGCTCTCTGCAATTGATCAATTTGACTTTAGGAGAAATCAAGAATGACTTCCCGCTTTTTCTCTGTCCCTGAAAGAAAACGGACGGTGTCTTGCAAACCCTGTGCAACAGGATTAAAATCTGAAGCTTGATAGCTGCACCCCTGTTAAAGAGAGAGCAGCAGGTCGGGCCGCATACCAACTCTGCCTGATCTTAAGGGGATGAAACGCACCCAGCAATGCCGCTCCACGTGCGTCACCAACAATCAGCTTGCTCCCCTGATGACAACAGGGAACTTTCTATGCAAACCCAGTCAGTTCACCACATAAAAGTACCCATCTGCGCACGACGCCGAGAGGTGCACCACCAGGATACGCAATGAAAACTATCTGGAAATACGAACTCCTGCCCAACCGGATTCAGACCGTTACCATCCCTTTTGACGGCCGCATTCTAACCGTGCAGACCAAAGGGGACAACGTCCCGCTCATGTGGGTTCTTGTTGACCCGGACATGCCGATGCGAGAACGATGTCTAGGCATCTACACCACCAACACCGCCGTCCCTGATGAGCCTGGAAGGTACATAGACTCCTTCATGATCCACGAAGGCATGCTCGAATTCCACCTCTTTGAGATGGAAACGCCGCCTGACGGTGCAGAAAGCCTGCCGGAAGACGTTTGATTCACCCTGTTTTCAGGCAAAGACCACGGTGCTATTCTCATAGACTAGAATCTGGCGTTGCAAGTGATGCCAGATCGAGCGGGACAGGATGACCTTCTCCATGTCCCGACCCTTCCGCACCAGATCCTCCACCGAATCGGCATGGCTGACTCTGATAATATCCTGGGCAATGATCGGTCCGGCATCGAGGTCGGCGGTTACGTAATGGCTGGTGGCGCCGATAACCTTCACGCCCCGCTCAAAAGCGGAATGATAAGGCTTGGCTCCTGGGAAGGCGGGGAGGAAGGAATGGTGGATATTGATAATCCGATTCTCGTACTGGCTGACGAATTCATCGGAGAGGATTTGCATGTACCGGGCCAGGACGATGAACTCCACCTTGTGCTGAGCAAGGAGTTGGAGCTGCGCCTGCTCCTGCTCGCGCTTGTTCTGACCGTTGATTTGAAAGAGGTGGAAGTCGATGCCGAACTGACGCGCCACTGGTTCAAGATCCGGATGATTACTGATAATCAGGGGGATTTCCACCTCAATTTCATTCGATTTCCAACGGGAAAGGATGTCATAGAGACAATGCGGTAGTTTCGACACGAAGAGAGCCATCCGAGGCACCTCATGGGAAAAGTGCAGTTGCCATTTCATGTCGAATTTTTTAGCGATCAGGGTGTCGAAATATTCCCCAATCTTATCGTCAGGGATAATGAATTGGTCTAATTCCCACTCAATCCGCATGAAGAAGATCTTTCTCGAAAGATCGACATGCTGGTCAAGAAAAGTGATATTGCCGTTATTCTTGTAAATGAATTCGCTTACGGTCGCGACGATACCCTTGTTATCAGGGCAATGAATCAACAGTTTCGCAGATGCTGACAAAGAATCGGGGGCTATGGTCTTCATAAATTATTCCAAAAAAACAGGCTCACGGCGAAAGAGCATTAAAGATCATTATGCTGCGTTTATATTCCAGGAACGTATTGAAAACTGTTAAAGATATACTTTTCAAGCAAGTTACGCAAGACTTGCGCCTTGAGAAATCACTGCGTTATAGCCGCAGTTACCATTTGGATTGCTCGATCACGGTCCGCTTGCCCGCATGCTGTCGCCTGAGAGTTGCGACGACTCGTCAAACATAACTACGCTTGAAAAAATGACGCCTTCGTCGGCACCAGTCGATAGATACTTCATGCAATCTCCAGCTGTTTATCGTATATAATCCGTCACAAACAGGTTGTCCTTACGACCCTCATCTTCAAAAACAAAAAGATTTATTCTCCGCGAACTGCAGCACATGAAATCATCAAGAAACGAGATGCAACAGCAGACAGCTGCCACCTTGGGTGAAGCGGGGAGCTGGTTTCCAGAAAATCTGGCGCTGATCACAAACAGGCTCAAAACGATTACCGACAGAAATCCTGCAATCAAGCCGGTCGCCGTGTTTGACTTTGACAACACCTGTGTATTCCGAGATGTGGGGCAAGCTGTATTCCGTCTTCAACTCATAAACCTCCAGTACCGGCTCTCCCCGGACCAGCTGGCCGGAATCCTGCCAACCAACCAATCGACGATCAGCGGCAAGCCCATGGAGTCGGTCATTGCAATCCTGATGGACGCCTACCGGCAGCTCTGGCCCCTGATTGCAAACAAAAAACAGCAGGAGGCTCGACTCCTGCCTGAGTACCGATTGTTCACCACCCTGATGCTGTGGTTCACCGACCAAGCCCGCAAGGATGAGCGACTAGGTCCGCGCTATGTACTGCCGTTCATGGGGAAACTACTGGCTGGATATTCGCTCCCTGACCTGCGCCAGTTCGCTGCCGAGGTCGTAACCACGGCGATGACAGAGCCTCTGATCGAAGAAACACTCACCACCCAGGCCCCTGAACCGCTCGGCCGGATCGAGGCCACCTACCTCTTAGGCCTCCACGCGCACCAAGAGATGAACACCTTGATGCGGACACTGCAGAACCAGGGGATCACCTGCTATGTGGTTTCGGCAAGCACCGAATGGTTGGTAGAAGAGGCCGCGCGCCTGCTGGAATTTCCGGTGACGGCCGACCAGATCTTCGGCATCCGCGTCAACCTGGATGCCCAGGGCCGGTTGACCACCCAGGACCCCGACGCCTACCCCATCACCTTCCGTGAAGGCAAGGCCGACATCATCAGGCAGTTCATCAGCGGCACCCCGGTTTTGGTCGCGGGTGACGCCGATACCGACTTTGAGATGCTCACCTTGCCAGAGGTGGCCATCCGTCTGCTGATCAACCGCAACCAGACCGGCCTGATCAGCACCTTGTACCAGGATCCGAGTGTCCTTCTCCAAGGCCTGGATCAACGGACCGGCCGTTTCCGGCCGTTCCGAGAATCGCTCTGATCCTGACACGACGGACGCTTTCTACTTTTTCAAGGTTTTGGCAAAATCAAGCATCCGCTGAATCGGGATGCGGGCCCTGGCGGCGAGTTCCGGAGCCACCTCGATTTCCCCTGCCCCGGTCTCCAGGGCATTCGCCAATCTCTCCAGGGTATTCATCTCCATCCAGGGACAGCGGGCACAACTCCGGCAGGTGGCGCCCTCTCCCGCAGTTGGAGCGCCCAACAGAATCTTGTCCGGTGCCAGTTGCCGCATCTTGTTAAAAATACCGGCATCGGTGGCCACGATAAATTCCG
The DNA here is from genome assembly GCA_903896915.1 of uncultured bacterium. Taxonomy (GTDB): domain Bacteria; phylum Desulfobacterota; class Desulfobulbia; order Desulfobulbales; family Desulfobulbaceae; genus Desulfobulbus. The sequence goes on along the minus strand of CAITZN010000472.1, from coordinate 3,203 downwards.
GGTGGGGCAGGCGGCTCACAGCCTCGATCAGGGCCGTAGTGGATCCGACCACATCCGCCTGATCGACGATATCCTGGGGCGATTCGGGATGCACCAGCACGGCGGCCTGAGGATGGAGTTTACGCATTTCTGCCAAAGCCTCGGCCTTGAACGCCTCATGAACCACGCAGGAGCCAGGCCAGAGAATCATCTCAACCCCGGTCAGACTCTGCACGTACCGTCCCAGATGCCTGTCCGGACCCCAGAGGATCTTTTCACCTCTTTCAGCCAGATGCTTGATAATGGGCAGGGCAATACCAGAGGTGACCACCCAATGGGAACGCGCCTTGACTTCGGCGCTGGTATTGGCATAGACGACCACGGTATGCTCGGGATAACGGTCGCAGAACTCTGAGAATAGCGCGGCCGGACAGCCCTCGTCGAGCGAACAGGTAGCGCCAAGATCGGGCATAAGGACCCGTTTCTCGTTGTTGAGAATTTTGGAGGTCTCCCCCATGAACCGCACCCCGGCAACCACCAAAGTCTGGGCAGGATGCTCGGTACCAAACCGGGCCATCTCGAGCGAATCAGCCACGCACCCGCCGGTTTCCTCAGCCAGATCCTGCAACTCGCCATCGGTATAATAATGGGCCACAAGGACCGCATTCTTCGCCTGGAGCATGCTCTTGATGCGCTCCTTGAGCGCTGCCTTTTCCTGGGCCGGCAACTCCAAGCGTGTAGGATGGTCAGGAACATTGACCACGGGAATGGTAACATCCGCCAAATTTTCTGGTAATCCGTTCTTCATGTTAATAGATGTTGTATCGTTCTTGAAATAAATAATCCGTATCCCCGCTGCCAAGCCGCGGGCCGACTGCAAGGTTTCCTACTACCGCAAAACCCCTGCCAAGACAATCATTTTCCGTTGCAGCTCGCCACCTTCCCGATATCATACAGCAACAACGATAGTGCACAATTCCTGCACATCATGGTTTCATCCCCGGCCGACCTACGGTATACTGGATACATCCTGGTAACCTCTGCCTCCTGATCTGGCCATGCATGTCTATCCCGCTGAACTTGTAGCCCTCATCAACCAAAAATGGAATGATTCGCCGCCACCTGAGGATGTCGCAACCGACCCGGCGGCAAGCCTTTTGCCGGGCAAGGTGGCCCTCGAGCACCTGATCTCCACCTGTTATCAGGTCAGTATGATGCGAGAGGAAACCCGACCCGTCACTCTCCGGCTCATCCTGATTGCCCCGAAATTCTTCCCCGCCGACCAGGGACCGCCCAAGGGATTTCTCCGCTTGCTCTTTTCCACGCCCCGCCCCTTCAACGAATACGAACTGCGCCGTCTCTCTCCGGCAGTGGATTTTGAGCGCTCCCTGGTTGGCATTGAGCCGCACCCGGAAAAAGGGTTTCAAATCTGGGGGATTATCAATTCCGGGATCCGCTGGCTGCAAGAAGAACGCGGCGGCAACAAAAAGACCAACCGGCTTCCTGAGGCCTTTGTGGTGCATGTCACCGGACCGGGTATGCTGACTATCTGCAAAGGGCTCAAAATCATTGCCACCCTCAATAGTGGCAAGATGCTTGATTCCACTGCCAATGCCTTTCAATCCAAATGGATGAACAAACTTTTTGCCGAAGAACGCGAAGTCCTCCTGGAAATGCACGAGACCTTTCGCGCCAGCGTGCTCTATCCTGTGGCCCGAATCCAGGACGAATTCATTGAAAGCCTCCAGTTCCAACTGTTGAAACGGGTGATCAGTGTCAGTCGGATGTCCCGCCATGGCGGCACCTTTATCATCTTTCCCAGCAGCAACCCCCCAGAGCTCACCGGTGACAATCCGTATATCCAGCTCAAATACCGATTCCTGAACGACGAAGCCTTACAGCGTCAGCAATCGCTGATGCTCCGAACCATCCGTTTAGCAACCACGTCTCTGGGGGACATCCACAATCCAGACCGAATCATCACCTGGAAAGAGTATGTGGAAGTGCGCCACGAATCTGCTGTCTACGATCTTGCCGAGGCGCTTTATGAACAGGCGCAGTTCGTGGCCTCGCTCGCCGCAGTAGATGGAGCGGTGGTGACAAGCAGCCGTGGGGCCTTAGGATTTGGCGGCATGATCGTCGGCTCCCTGGATAAATTGACTGAGGTGGCAATCGCCAATGATACTGAGGGCAAGATGTTGACCCTGGCCAAAATCGAAGGATACGGCTCCAGGCACCGCTCCGTGTACCACCTCTGCAATACTATTCATAATGTCGTGGCAATCGTCGTGTCCCAGGACGGAAATGTCCAGCTGGCAAAATGGCGCAACGGCATCGTCACCTGCTGGGACCTGACCTCCCAAATGTTCATCAGCGATACCTGAGCCCCCCTCAATATCGCCTGCACCGCTCCCCTCCCCCCTGCTTTCAGCTCGAAATCGGTCGCAACCGACGTTTCGCCACCTGCCAAAGCAGCAGGGTACACGCAACCGAAACGACCCCCATCCTGCCTAGCACCACAATCTTATCGCTCCAGTCAAACGAAAAAAACCACATCGACAATGCGCCAATCATAAAATAGGAAAAGACCATGAGGGAAGAGGCGGCGCCGGTATCCCGATCAACCTGCTCTAAGATCAGATTGTTGCCGGCCGGTCGGCAAAGGGCAAATGAGAAGGTCAGCAAAAACATCGGCAGGGCCAGCCGCCACGGGTACTGAATCCAGGGACAGAGCAGCAGCAGCGACGCACAGAGCATGCCAGAAAAGGCAATAGGCATGAGCCTGATCGTAGCATAGCGGCGGGCCAGTCGGGAAAAAGTAAGTGGCGCCAGGACAAAAGCCAGTGAATTAAAACCGAAAAAATAGCCGAACTGCTGCTCGTCATAGCCGAAATGGGTGATATAGATATCAGCGGAGCCGCCGATGAAGGCGAATATCGGCACACAGGTGCAGGTGAGAGTCAGCAACAGTAGGATGTACTGACGATTGCCCAGTAGCCGAAAATAGCTGGAAGCCACCTCGCGAAAACTTGGTGGCGCCTCCTCCTGGCGCGACTCAGCCATGCACCACACCCCGATCAGGGCAATGGTGCCGAGCACGGCCTGGAGCAGAAAGATCCAGCGCCAGGAAAACAGCTTGATGATCCAGGCACCGAGCATCGGGGCGACCATCGGGGCGGTGGCGACAATTGCGCCGATCTGGATGAACACCCGTTGCCGTTGGT
>CAITZN010000471.1 GCA_903896915.1 uncultured bacterium | reverse complement strand
TTCGAAAACAGTAGACATATCCTATCGCAATGGTGACCGCCATCCCCCATGGCACTAACCGGTCGAGCTTACGAATCACCCTTTCATTTTTACGACTTTATCATGATCTGAACATAATTGTATGAGGTTTTTCGAACGAAAGTCAAAATAAACAGAGCTGAAACTACATATATTTACCTTTTGTTGCTGACTGTGCCACTTGTGCCAAAGCAACTGACCACCTTGCAGGCGACCTCATCTTGATTAAGCCCGTCACAACAGATAGTTATTTCGGCATATTTGTTATAAAGGGATTGCCGTTCATCATAGAGTTCTCGGAACGACTGGTGAGCGGCCTTGGCGATCCCCCGCGATGCGAAGTTACGGATCCGGCGCTCAATTTCTGCAAAAGAAACCTCGAGAAAGATAACGGTAGAAATATCCAGCAGATGGTGCATAGCCTTGTCACTGTAGGCGGCACTGCCGCCAGTTGCTATGACATGGTGGGTGACGTTCAGTTTAAGGATCTCATTCTCCTCGATGGCACGCAGATGGAGATGATCGTTTTCGTCCATAATCTGTTGCAACGATTTCTGCTGATTGATCTGGATAAGGATGTCGGTGTCAATAAAGCCAAGCGACATTTTTTTAGCGAGGATAATCCCGATGGTGCTTTTGCCCGCACCCGGCATGCCGATCAGGGTCAGATTTGTCTTCATGGCACAAGGTTCCATTGGGGGTGGGGTGGGTTCCTGAGGGAATGAATGAAGGCTTGTTTGAATCGTAGCGAAAGCAGCCGCGACTGGCAAGGATTGATCGTCCGCATAGAGATGCAACCCGCGACTGGACTCAACCATTACATTAATTTGACAAAAAAAACCCGAACCAGACTGCAAGGAGAGGTCAGCAGGTTCGGGGCGGGGGAAATATCACAGAGGAAGCTATTACCAGACAGATTCGCCCTTGACTTCACCATGGGTGGAGATCACAACCTGGCGGACCGGAAGTTCCGGCTTGACGGCGTCGAAGGCCTGCCTGATGATCTGTAGCATCGAGTGGCAGCAGGGAACCTCCATGATCAGGATTGTCAGCGACTTGAGCTTGCGGGTGCGGAATATTTCGGTGAATCGATCCACGTAAAGTTGCTGGTCGTCAAACTTGGGACAACCCATCATTACCACCCGCCCGGCCAGAAAATCCTTCTGGATTCCGGCATAGGCCACGGCAGTGCAGTCGGCAGCCACCAACAGGTCGCAGTTTTCGAGAAAAGGGGCGCTCGCTGGGATTAAACGAATCTGCACCGGCCAGTGCGACAGAGCGGAACCGGTCTGCACGCCGGGAACATTGGCCATCTGACAGGGTGACATCGGCTGCAGAGTCTGTATCCGAGCTGAGGGACAGCCGCCCATGGGTTGAGGAGGCGCCGCCTCTTTGTTCTTTGCGGCCAGAAAATGCTCAACCGCCTCTTCGTCAAATTCGTCGGCCTCGCGCTCGACGATCTGGAGCGCTCCGGTCGGGCAGGAACCCAGGCAGGCGCCAAGCCCGTCGCAGAGTTTATCTGCAACCAGGCGGGCCTTGCCGTCAATAATCTGCAAGGAACCTTCAGCGCAATCCGGAACGCACTGGCCGCAACCGTTGCAGAGGTCTTCGTCTTGGCAGGCCCGAGGGGCACCCGGCTGGCAGCCGGTCGCGGTGCAGAGCTCCTCGCCGTTGCAGAGGTTTCCGTCGCCGCAGGTCGTGGTCGCGGAGGCGCACACGCGGCCGTCGCCACCGACGATGCAGGCGTCGGCGGTGGTGCAGGGGAGCCCGTCGTCGCAGGGCGTGCCGACCGCCTCCCA
>CAITZN010000470.1 GCA_903896915.1 uncultured bacterium | reverse complement strand
GATGAAATCGGCAAACAGGCCGGCGGTTCTACTGTAACGATGCGGCTGAAAGGCTACGACCACCCTTTTTTCTGGCCAGCCTTCCCGTATCGCATCCAGGGTTGCCCTAATTTCCGTGGGGTGGTGGCCATAATCATCGACAACCAGTACGCCCCCCGCCTCGCCCTTTACCTGAAGCCGACGTTGCACGCCTTGGAAATTCTCCAAGGCCCTGGTTATCACCGCGAAATCAATCTCCAATTCAAGGGCCACACCGATGGCGGCAAGACTATTATAAATCAGGTGTTTCCCAGGCCTGTTCAAGCGAATGACACCCAATTCCTGGTCGCGACGCCGAACCGTGAATTGGGCAGTACCGCCGCCGGAAGTAATTTTGATAGCCTGCAGATCAGCCTGTTCGGTCAGTCCGTAGGTACATATCCGTTTCTGGATGCGAGGCAGCAACTGAGCAATGTTTTCATTATCGAAACAGACGATGGCAACACCATAAAAAGGCAGGCGGTTGATGAATTCGAGAAAGAAATCTTTAACATGCTCAATATCGCGGTAATAATCAACGTGCTCAAGGTCAATATTGGTGACGACCTCGATCACCGGCGATAGCTTAAGAAAGGAACCATCACTCTCATCAGCTTCAGCAACCAGGAATTCACCCTCGCCCAGTTTGGCGTTACTTCCCAGGCCATGAACCTTGCCGCCGACCACAATGGTCGGGTCAAGTCCTGCTTCTACCAGGATAGCGGCCACCATGGAGGTGGTTGAAGTCTTGCCGTGACTGCCAGCTACCGCGATCCCGTATTTTTTCAGCCTCATCAACTCGGCAAGCATTTCGGCCCTCTGAATGACCGGTATATGCTCTTCATGGGCGGCAACGACCTCCGGGTTATCGGCAGAAATAGCTGTGGACGTCACGACCACATCCGACCCTGCCACCCAGGCCGCCTCATGTCCCTGGTAAATCACCCCGCCAAGCTGTTCCAAACGTCTGGTGATATCGGTTGAGCGCAGATCGGAACCGCTCACGCGGTATCCCAGGCTCAACAAGAGCTCGGCTATTCCTGACATGCCAATGCCGCCAATGCCGACAAAATGGATGTGTTTCGTTTTCCTATACATGAAGGAGCCTGCTGTCAGAAATATTGAGAGTAGTATTACTTGTGGGACAGAATTAAATCCTGCCCCCAACTTTCTTTACAAGTGCTGCTCTGCGTGGGAAGCTAGCCTTAGACATTCAGCCACAATCCGATCCGTGGCGTCCGGCATAGCCATTGTTTTCATGCTGGCGGCCATTGTATGTAACTCTTCCGGGTTATGCAAGTGTTCGCTGATCGCCCGGGCAAGAATTTCCCCCGTGAGCGAAGACTCCGAAAACATTAGACACCCACCACTTTTTTCATAATATTCCCCGTTAGTTACCTGATGATTATCGGCCGCATATGGATACGGAATCAACAGGGTCGGCAACCCCATTACCGCCAGTTCTGCCAGGGTTGTTGCCCCTGCCCGAGAGACAACCAGATCGGCTCGAGAATAGACTTGGGCCATGTCTCTGATAAAGGGCACAACCACTGCCTCGATGCCAAGACGCTGGTAGCACTGGGCAACTAATTCCTGATCAGTTGGTCCGGTCTGGTGGATGAGCTGCACGGACGGATGTGATCCGGCAAGTTTCTCCATCGCCTCCATCATCAGAGTGTTCACCCGGTGTGCCCCCTGGCTGCCGCCGAGCACCAGAACGGTCGGCTTATCGGCGACAGGTTTCTGTTGCTCTGCAGCTGCCAGGATTTCTTGACGGACCGGATTTCCGGTCTGCACCGTTTTGGCAGGTGGAAACGGCGGCACACAGGGAAGAGAGATACAAATCCGATCCGCGAGCTTTCCAGCCCACCTGTTGGCCAAACCCGGCACCGAGTTCTGCTCGTGTATGCCGATAGGAAGCCGTAGCAACCAAGCTGCGAGCAAGACCGGACCAGTCACGTAGCCGCCCACTCCAAAAACTAGATCCGGTCGAAAACGCCGCAGTATTCTCAAGGCCTCCAAGACAGCTCCGGGCATCATCAACAGACTGCGTATTTTGGCAATAACACCCAGACCTTTGACGCCTCCGCAATCAAGGGCAGCGAGCTCAAAACCCTGTCCGGCAAGGGTCTGTTGATCCAGCAAGCGTGAGGTGCCGATAAACAACACCTGGGTTGCCGGAACCTGTCGCTTCAGCGCCGTGGCCAAGGCAATACCGGGGAAAAGATGCCCGCCAGTGCCACCGCCGGCAACGATCAGACGCATGGACGGCAGGAACTATTAGGTGTTGAAAAACCCGTCGTCCTAAACCTACCAGCGACTTTGCCTTCTATAAAATCTTCGATCTGCACCATGGTCTCGGCAAAACAAACGGGACAATAGCCATGGGTCACACGTTTATCATCCGACACCATGCGAAGATCCCTCCATTCGCCGCCCTGCTCTACCTTGTGGCACACACAACACATTCTCGTCATTACCCTCACCTCACTTTCCGGTTCGGTGCTCAAAGAGGCGTTGGACGCATTCGGTAAAAATACGGCCACGCTCCTCATATCCAGAAAACATATCATAGCTGGCGCACCCAGGTGCAAGCAGGACCAAGTCGCCGGCAACTGCCGTGGCCATCGCTTTATTGACCGCATCCTCCATGGTCGTGGCCATTTCGTTCCCGACCACCGGACCTAACGCGGCTTGCATCAGCCCCGCCGCCTCGCCAACCAAAACCAAATGTTTAACTTTTTCCCGTACTACATCCCGGAGCAGCGTATAATCACTCCCTTTGTCACGACCACCGGCAATCAAGATGACCGGTGCAGTACATCCGCTCAGGGCTGCCTGGAGAGCGCCGATATTGGTCGCTTTGGAATCGTTGACAAAGCGCACCCCGGCAATCTCGCCCACTTCGGCCATCCGATGGGGTGGCGGCTCAAAGGAAGCGAGACCGGCAACGATGGCCTCACGGCTGCAGCCACAGATGGTTGCCGCCAGAATAGCGGCCGCAGCATTGAGTTGATTGACCGAGGAATGGAGTTTGGTTCCCCCAAGATCATAGGTTACTTCCTCACTACCCGTCAGCCTGACCACGACGCTGCCATTGACAATCTGCGCTGCACAGTCAGGATTCCTGCCGAATCGAAATCCGCTGACCCCGCTATTAAGTACTGCCGCATCCGCAACCGCATCATCGCCCCCAAGAATGGCGATATCGCCGGCCACCTGGGACCTGAAAATATTCATCTTCGCTGCGGTATAGGCGCCGACAGAACCATGCCGATCAAGATGATCAGGGGAAATATTGAGCAGCAGGCCAAAATCCGGACGAAAATCACCGGCCAAATCGAGTTGAAAACTGGACAACTCGAGGACGACCGTTGCATACGGGCTCGAATCGGCAAAATAATCCAACAAAGGCGTCCCGATGTTACCGCCAACAAAAGGCGCCTTACCGGCTGCCTGCAACAGAGCACCAATCAGACTTGTGACCGTCGTCTTGCCGTTGGAGCCGGTCACCGCAATTACCGGCACCTGGTACTGATCTGCGGCTAGGGCAAGTTCCCCCAAGACAGGTATCCCTTGTTCACGGGCCAGCTTAAGAATCGGCAGATTCAGGGGCACACCCGGTCCGGGGATAACAACGTCTGCACCCGCAAGAAAGGCTGCAGAGTGCCCACCGGTCTCGAGTCGAACCTGCGCCTCGTGAAGAAACTTGAGGGTTTCCGGATCAATTTGGTCGATGTTGCATCGATCCGAGATGGCAACCCGAATCCCACGGCTGAGCAAATACCTGACTGTGGATAGCCCTGCTGCCCCCAACCCGATCACCAACGCCTGCATTCCGCTCTTCAACTGCATGTTCTACCGTAACTTTAAGGTTGCCAGGGCCACAAGACCGAGGATAATGGAAACGATCCAGAACCGCACAACGACCTTCGGTTCCAACCAACCTTTTTTCTCGAAATGGTGATGAAACGGGGCCATGAGAAAGATCCGTTTGCCGCCGCTCATCTTAAAATAGCCAACTTGAAGGATGACGGAAACCGCCTCCAGCACAAAGATTCCACCAACGATGGCCAGAAGAAATTCCTGCTTGGTGATAATCGAAATGACCCCCAGAGTCCCCCCCAAGGAGAGTGACCCGACATCGCCCATGAAGATCTCTGCCGGGTAACAATTGAACCACAGAAACCCCAGGCAGGCACCGACGATGGCACCACAGAAGATAGTGACCTCACCGGCCCCCGGGACAAAGGGAATCTGCAGATAACTGGCAACCACGGCGTTACCGGCAACATAGGAGAAAATGAGATAGGTTGATGCGGTGATCACAATCGGTCCGGCTGCCAGTCCGTCCAGACCATCGGTCAGATTGACGGCATTGGAGGCCCCGACAATGACAACGACGGCAAAAGGCAGATACCACCAGCCCAGATCAGGATGAAAGCTCTTGAAAAACGGCAGACTGAGCATGCCGTCATAGCCAGGGGTCAACAGCAGAAAGACACCTACCAATGAGGCACCGAACACCTGCAAAACAAGTTTTTCCTTGGCACTCAATCCCCGGGAGTTACCCTTACGGATCTTCTTGATATCATCCAGCGAACCTATACCACCGAAGAAGAGACTGATCCCGATCAGGAGCCAGATCAGGCCGCTCCGCAAATCGGTCCACAAGAGGGCAGAGACCGTCATGGCAAAGAGGATGAGCACCCCACCCATGGTCGGCACCCCTTGTTTGGAAAAGTGGGTCTCCGGACCATCATCCCTGATCACCTGACCAAT
>CAITZN010000469.1 GCA_903896915.1 uncultured bacterium | reverse complement strand
TGGATCGACATGGGGGTCCTGGAAAATGCTATCCGCGACGATCTTAACCAACACGCCCTCCGGGTGTTTGGGATCCTCGATCCCCTTAAGGTGGTAATTACCAACTACCCGGACGGACAGACCGAGGAGGTGGTCGCCCAGAATCACCCCCAGTACCCAGAGCTCGGCGAGCGAACCGTGCCTTTTTCCCGGGAAATCTTTATCGAGGGGTCCGATTTCATGGAAGACGCCCCGAAAAAATTCTTCCGCTTGAGCGTTGGCCGGGAAGTGCGGCTCCGTTACGCCTACTACATCACCTGCCAGGAAGTCATTAAGGACGATACTGGTAAGGTTGTAGAACTACGCTGCACCTATGACCCTGAAACCAAGGGTGGCTCTGCCCCGGATGGCCGCAAGGTCAAGGGCACTATTCATTGGGTTTCCGCGCCCCATGCCCTCCGCGCCGAGGTGCGCCTCTACGACCGGCTGTTCACCATCGAATTCCCGGACATGGATAAAGAGAAGAGTTTCAAAGAATTCCTCAACCCGGCATCGCTTACCATACTGGCCGACTGCATGCTCGAACCCGGCCTGCTCAAAGCCTCACCCGAGGACCGCTTCCAATTCGAGCGGCAAGGCTATTTTTGCCTCGACACCGTGGAGAGTTCCCCGGACCGGCCAGTATTCAACCGGATCGTCACCCTGCGCGACAGCTGGGCCAAACTCAACGAAACCGAATAACAAAGATCTATGGCACTTATCAATTTACGCAACATGGCTATCAACCAGACCGGCACCATTGTCGCCGTTAAGGTAAGCGGCGAACTCGGCCGCCGCATCCGCGAGATGGGGCTGGTCCCCGGCACCGATATCACAGTGAAACAGCGAGCTCCTTTAAACGACCCTGTCGCCCTGCGGGTCATGGGGGGGACTTTGACCCTGCGCAACAACGAGGCCGATTATATCGAAGTGGAAGTGCCCTGATTTTTTCTCCGAAGGGCAGGCCTCCCTGCCCTTTCCCCTCCCCACCCCTATCCCTGCTCATTTTTACCTTCCTCCAAAAAATCAAGACTATTACTTGCGACGGATCTCGATTTCTCTTCCTCTAAAGTTCATAAAACTCAACAGACCCACCTTGGCAAAACTGTTGACAGTGTCCATTGTTTGGTGTACCTAAAAAATATTGTTTGGAACGCCTAACAAATAACAATGCTCAGGTTGCGCCGCCCACAATACTGGTTGTCATTCCTGTAGCGATCATCAACCGAAGCGTTCAGGTACCATCAAAACCTTCCTGATAGAGCTATTATTCATGACCAAGGATGCACTCAATTCCCCCAGTTTCTCGCTCAGCGATATCACCGCCCAGTGCCAACGCCGCAAGAAAGGTGTTCCTCGATCGACATCAGGAGGAACCCCGTTGTCCGAGACCTGCTGCAACGGCAGAGTGCGGGTCTGTGCCATCAATGGCGACCGGCGAATCTGTGCCCAAATGGCTAACCTGGGAGTGCTCCCGGGCTCAGAGATTGAGTTACTCTGCAAGGGAGGCGGGCAGCAGTGTATGATCAAAATTAACGACAGCACGATCAGCCTCGACGCACTCACTGCGGCCAACATCCTGGTAGCACCTGCCTGAGCCCCAGAGGCTGACCAAATAGACGGCAAGCAAAGGTTAACCGCTAAAAACACTTCTCCCAGATCTTAACTGGAGACACTCCATGCAAAATATCATCGTCTTTCTTGCTGTTGCCGGCGCCTTGATATTCACGGGATTGCGCTTGTGGAAGACATTCAGCAACCCAAAAAATATTTCCTGCGGCTGCGGTTGTTCAGGGTGCGGTTCCGAAACTAACTGCTCTCCTGCTCAAAAGTCTCTCCCCCGCTACAAACCGTGAATAGAAGGAAAGCTGTTGACCACCCCCTCCCCTATTCGCCCAACAGCATAACCTGAGAACAATATGTAATCTCCCACACTCGATGACCTCTTGCTCTTCTTGACAACTGTCAGCCTCATCTGATCTCAAACCGCGCCTAGCTGATCAAAGCTGGCACCGATTTCACCAAATTCAACACATCGCCGTCACTGCCCATGGATACCAACATCACCATCGCCCTCTCCGGAAATCCGAATGCCGGCAAAACCACCTTATTCAACCACCTCACCGGAGCCCGGCAGCATGTGGGCAACTATCCAGGCATTACAGTTGAACAAAAAGAAGGCTGCTGCCTGCACCGCGGCCAAGGACTTCGCGTTGTTGATCTGCCGGGCACCTATTCCCTGACCGCCTATTCTGTTGAAGAATTGGTGGCTCGTGATTTTCTGGTTAATGAAAAACCCGATGTAGTGGTGGATGTGGTCGATGCCTCTAACCTTGAACGCCATCTTTATCTCGGCTGTCAGTTTCTCGAACTCGGTGTGCCACTGGTCATTGCCCTGAACATGATCGATGTTGCCGAAAATCGTGGCGTGACTATTGATGCACTCACGCTGAGTGAGCGCCTGGGAGTACCGGTAATCCCCATCGTTGCCCGAACTGGCCGGGGCGTGGATCAACTTCTGGACGCAGTCCTGGCGGTCGCAGCCACCGAAACTCGGCAACAGCCCGCTTTCCTCCGCTACGGCTCGGATGTTGATGAGGCGCTGTCTTACATGATGCCATTGATCAGGGAATGTAACGAGCTGACCGCCCTCTATCCTGAACGATGGATTGGGGTGAAGCTGCTGGAAAACGACGAACAGATTGTTCAAAAAGCAGCCGTTTCGCATCCGGCGGCAGCGGTAAAACTCAAAGAACGCTGCGAAACGGTGACCGACCACCTGCAAAACACCATCGGCGTCTATCCGGAAGCAGTGATCGCCGATCATCGTTACGGCTATATCAAATCGATCCTGCACCAAGGCGTCGTCACCCGAAAATTTGTCGCTGACCGGCTCTATGCCTCCGATAAAATCGACAAGGTCGTCACCCACCGCTTTTTGGGGCCGCTGATCATGGCCGGGGTGCTTTTTGCCCTCTATACCTTCACCTTCAGCTATAGCAAGGTGCTGGTTGAATGGTTATCCTCCTTCTTTGCCTTAATCAATATCGGTGTCGATTCCCTGCTACCCGACGGCCCCTTGAAGTCGTTGATCAGTTCAGGCATAATCGCCGGCGTCGGCGGCGTTCTCGGTTTTGTGCCGATCATCATGTTCATGTTTTTCGGCATCGCCGTGCTCGAGGACTCAGGCTACCTCGCCCGAGTTGCCTTCATGATGGACCGTATTTTTCATTTCTTTGGCCTGCACGGCTCCTCGGTCATGCCCTTCATCGTCTCAGGAGGTATCGCCGGAGGCTGCGCCGTGCCTGGCGTCATGGCCACCAGGACCCTGCGCTCACCCAAAGAACGGTTGGCCACCCTTCTGACCGTGCCCTTTATGAACTGCGGGGCCAAGTTGCCGGTACTCACCCTGTTGATCGGCACCTTTTTTTCGGACCATCAGGCCAGGTACATGTTTCTGGCCACCCTGGCTGCCTGGTTCGTAGCCCTGTGCGCCGCCAAGTTCCTGCGCATGACTGTGCTCCGGGGTGCTTCGACGCCCTTTGTCATGGAACTGCCCCCTTACCGCTTCCCCACTCTCAAAGGCCTGGCTATCCATACCTGGGAACGAACCTGGCAGTATATAAAAAAGGCGGGAACCGTGATATTGGGCATTTCGATCCTGCTCTGGGCGATGATGACCTATCCTGGACTAACTCATGACCGGGCTGCCTATTTTGAGCAACAGCGGCAGCAAGCGCAGCAGGCTGCTGTCACTGCGTCAGAAGCAAAAGAGCTACTGAACAAGACCCTTCAGCAAATCAAGGCGGAAGAGGCTATGGAGGGGTTACGAAATTCCCTCGGGGGACGGATTGGGATTGCTTGTGAAAGGGTCAGTCAATATGCGGGGATCGACTGGCGCACCAACATCGCGCTGCTCGGCGGCATTGCTGCCAAAGAGGTCATCATTTCGACGTTGGGAACCGCCTATTCGCTGGGTGATGTCAATCGCAACAATACGGCCTCGCTCAGTGAACGACTTGCCAAGGATCCTGGCTGGAATCCGGTGGTGGCCCTAGCGGTATTGGTCTTCATCATGTTCTACGCCCCCTGCTTCATTACCGTAATCTGTATTGCCAAGGAAGCGGGATCGTGGAAGTGGGGGGCCTTTTCCATGATCTTCAACACCCTGTTTGCCTATTCCATGGCCGTAATGATCTACCAGATCGGGGCGCTGTTGTATCTCCGTTGAGTCGGCACCCGAGAACCGCTCAGGCCTTATAGTCCTTGAAGCGGTGGAGCACCTCGGCCATTTCCTCAGCTGGCAAGCCTGGCGGCTCTGCCACCTGCAGGGCCTGGAGATAGATACGGGCCAGGGTCTCAACCTCAACCGCCATGGCCAGCACCCGATCAAGATCGGCGGCAAAACAGATCATGCCATGATGGCCGAGAAGCGCAGCACAGCGGTCATCTAAAGCCTCGATCACAACATCCGACAAAGCCTGGGTGCCGAAAGTGGCATAGGGCGCGCAACGAATGGAATCGCCACCAGCCATGGCGACCATGTAGTGAAAGGCCGGAATCGACCGCTCCAAACAGGCCAGGGTGGTACAGTACAGGCTATGGGCATGGAGCACCGCGCTCGCCTGGGGATAATGGCGATAAATGTCGCGATGCATCCGCCATTCCGAGGAGGGTTTACGGTTCCCTGTCGCCTGGCCGGACCAATCCACCCAGACCACATCCGCAGGCGTGCATTGCTCATAGGCTAGCGCCGAGGGGGTAATCAAGAATCCCTCACCGCTGCGTACGCTGATATTGCCGGAAGTCCCCTGATTCAGGCCCTGATTATTCATGGCCAGGGCGATTGCCAGCAGGTGTTGCCGCAGGACGCTCTCGATCATCGGCTCTGCTCCGGATAAAGTCCGCGCAAACCCGCCCGACTCGCCTCACAAACGCCCCTCTCGGTAATCAGACCGGTGACCAACCGGGCGGGCGTAACATCAAAAGCGGGGTTAACCGCCCGGGTGGCGGAAGGCGCAATCGCCACCGACCGCACCGCACCTTCGATATCCGACCCGGTAACCAGCAGCACCTCCTCCTCTCCCCGCTCCTCAATGGGGATTTCTGCCACGCCATCATGCACCGTCCAATCCACCGTGGAACCCGGCAGAGCCACATAAAAGGGCACGTTGTTATCAAAGGCGGCCAAGGCCTTGAGATAGGTGCCGATCTTGTTGCAGACATCCCCATCAGCCGTGGTGCGGTCGGTACCGACAATGCAGAGATCCACCTGGCCGTGCTGCATGAGATGGCCACCGGCATTGTCAACGATCAGGTGATGGTCAACACCGGCCGCCACCAGCTCCCAGGCGGTCAGGGAGGCCCCCTGATTGCGGGGCCGTGTTTCATCCACCCAGACATGCACCGGGATGCCACCGGCCACCGCCTTGTAGATCGGAGCCAAGGCCGTGCCCCAATCCACCGTGGCGAGCCAGCCGGCATTGCAATGAGTAAGGATCTGCACAGGGCCCTTCCCACCCTTTTTTCGCCAGATGGCTTCGATCAGCCCTGCACCGTGGCGACCGATCGCCTCGTTGGTTACCACATCCTCTTCGCAGATTTGCGCGGCTTCAAGGTACGCGGCCGCCAAACGCAATTCTTCAGGCAGGGGCAATAGTACTCGCAGCATCCGGTCAACCGCCCAGCGCAGATTGATCGCAGTCGGCCGACAGGCGATTAAGCCGGCAGCCATCGCCTCAAGACTCCCTGACAGCGCCCCTTCCCGTAGCCCCAGACATATTCCATAGGCAGCAGTAGCCCCGATGAGGGGCGCACCACGGACCAGCATTCGACTGATCGCAGCCATCGCCTCTACCAGGGTCTCCAGGCGAACCACCACAAAACGAAAGGGAAGTTGGGTCTGATCGATAATT
>CAITZN010000468.1 GCA_903896915.1 uncultured bacterium | reverse complement strand
TGGTGTAAGGCTCTTTTATTTTTTTTCGGATTTTCTCTGCAACGACTACAGCATTCGAGATTCCCTCTATTTGTGGCAGAAGAATAACAAACTCATCGCCGCCGAGGCGCGCGATTGAATCACCGCTTCGACGCAGGGTTGCCAGAGCTCGCGTTGCCACCTGCTGGAGCACTACATCGCCGATTGCATGACCAAAAGTGTCGTTGACCGGTTTGAATTTGTCAAGATCAAAAATCATCAAGGCAGCCATGCCATTGTTCCGACGGGATTGGGCCAGGGTAAGCGATATCCGCTCTGAAAGGAGGCGCCGATTTGGCAAACCAGTCAATGAATCGTGCATGGCGAGTTGTTCAATGAGGCATTGCTGAGCGTGCAGCTCTCTTCGTTCTGCCTCACCAATTTTTTTGGCTACAACTTCCCACGCTGCATCAGCAATGATCGTAAGCCATTTAATATCAGACTCATCATAGTTGCGAAGCTTATTGCCAACACCAAGAATTGCAACAATTTTTTCATGGCGAAAGATGGGGATAAGCGCCTCTCTTATAAGGCCAGCATGACCCTCAGGCATCCCTTTTCGATGAGGCAGTGACGCAAAATCGTTGTGTATAACAGCTTTTCTTTCACGCAGAGCATCGGCCCAGACGCCAGCCTGATCGACACAATAATGGCTACTCTCTCCCTTTGCTTTGCATAGCAGATTCAAGGTGTTGGTTGACCATTGCTGCATGGTAATTATTTTTTGGTCATCCTCAACAAAGTGGAAAAAGCCTATAGAGCTGTCGGTGAGTGATTCGGCTTTGTCAAGCGTCATCTGCAGAAGCTGTTTTATCGACATGGTATCTATGACTTCCAGAAGTGAGGAATAGAACGCGGAGGCAGTTTCGTGACGCAGCCGCCCGGTAATGTCATGAACAATCATGTAAACCAGGGTTTCGCCTGATATAACGATGGTACTGCTGTAAACTTCTACATCGCGAATGGATTGGTCAGCCCTGCGATGACGGTAGAGAAGTTGGCTGTTGTCTTCGAGCCAGCTTCGCTCCAAAAAGAATTTGATTTGTTCGGGTGTCCGGGTAATGATCTCCTCTATGCGCATGGCGCGAAGCTCTTCAATCGGCCATCCATAAAACCCGGTTGCTGCACGATTCGCGTCTATAATATATCCACTGTCGGGATTGATGATCAGCATGATAGCGGAATGATATTCAAACATGCTTCGGAACAGCTCTTCTTTTTTCTTCAGTTCATCGACAGCCACTCTGGTATCGGTGACATCGGTAAGAGTAATATGACACTCCAGGAGATTTTCACCGATGATGCCGTCAAGGCGAAATGTTCGCTGTTGTAAGCCGGGTTTTTCATTCACACTCTTCACGATCATAACCTCACAATGCTCGTGTCCTCCGTTCAGAAATGTCCTCTTCATCATGCTATTAAACACAAGCCTGTCTTCCGGGACAATCAAGGTGCCAAAACGAGCACCATTGAGTCGAGAGCGGTCAATAGAGAGTATCCTGGCCGCAGTAAGATTTACTTCAGTTATCGTGCTGTCCGCAGTAAGAGTCAGATAGCCGACCGGTGCAAAATCATACAAATCAGCGTAGCGCCTCTGCTCCTTTTGGATGTCATCATAAGATTGCTGAAGCTGTTCGTTCTGCATTTCAAGCTCAATCTGGTGAACCGAAAGTTCATGGAGTACGCGCTGCCACTCTGCTGTAGATTTGGGGAAATCAGGAATGAGCCCCCGTTTTTTTTGCAGTTCTTCAGCCTGCCGCCGTAACTCTGAGCGATCTGACAAATTGGAAGTATCGGCGTTCATAGTGCTGCACTTGGAAAAGGGTCGTTACACTGTGATGCCTTACATGACGATCTTTATTTTTTTGCACCACTTTCCTCATGGTAATCATAATACAGTAATAGTTCAAATAACAAGAATTCACTTCATGCATTCGAGAGCATACAGTAACAAGCCCTTGGCGTATGCTCCTATTTCTCCTTCAACCCTGTAGACCAAATAAAGGTAATTGATGCTATATTTAGAGTGCAAAAAAAATCAACGGTTACACCACACGACAGTGGTTAAAAACACCTCCGTGGTCACACAACTCCTTGAGCACTTCGACCTTACCCTCTCATGGAAAGAGCGCCGGATTTCATGGAGCCCGAACGAAAAAAATAACGTCGTCTGAAAGCGAAAACGTCACACACCGCTCGTCTCCACCATTAATCGTGATTTTATGAAGCCCCAACGCCCTTCCGACAAGGAAATTTTGCAGGCATACCTCAATCTGCAAATCCAGAAAATCATTACGGTCCCATGCTCAATAACCGATACCTGGCATAAACTTGTTGCTGAGGCGGCACATCGGGGAGATGTTGATCTGTTGGCTACAACCCATGAAGGAAATCTGGCGGGCATCGCCGCAGGAGTCTATTTTGCCACAGGCCATCCTGCCTTGGTCCATTTTCAAAACTCGGGGCTCTGTAATGCTGGCGATGGCTTTGTTTCATTTGCCCATCCCCGTATGTTCGCCATTCCCATGGCCGTCTTGATAACCGAGCGAGGCATTGCTGCCGATGACGACAGTGAACCCCATCAGGAGATCGGGCGGCGTACGAAAGAGCTCGTTGCCACACTATTTGGCTCTGAATCAACAATCACCGAAGGTTCAACTGGAGAAGCAATGCTTCCTGCCGTTACTCAAACGGTTGAAGCCGCACGCTCCGGCGGGCTTGGGGTGATGACCCTCGCACCAGATGCCTTCCGCCGCAGCGTGCCTCTTTGTCTCCCCTCTTTCGTCAAGAGGATCTCTGCTGATCGCCTCACTGTGTTACGTCAGACCAAAGGGAGCTCCTCAAAACTCCCCACCCTCTCTTTTTCAACAGCAATAAAACGCGATGTGGCTCTCTCAGCAATTTTCGCCGCCCACCCAGGAGCTGCACTCTTGTTTTGCAATGGCTTCACCTCCAGAGCAGCTCAAGCCATTCAGGATCGGGATGGTAATTTTTACAATGTTGGTTACATGGGTGGCACCATGGCCATAGGGTGGAGTCTGGCTCGCTATTGTCCAGGTCTCGAAGTGGTCGTTGTTGATGGTGACCAGAATGCCCTGATGAGTGGTATGAAAGATCATCTGCTTGCAGAATATCCAGCGAACCTGCACTGGTATATTCTCAACAACCATATCGGTGCATCCGTAGGCATTGCTGAAAGTCTCCCGTTATCGCCCTTGTATGAAATTCTGGCCAACGTTATTGAAACACTCCCCGATCCACCAGGAACCTTTTGCTACCCCCGGGTGAAAGCTCCTGGTTCGGGAAAAAAGAATCTGGCGACTCTGACCAGACGTTTTCGAACATGGATTGCCACCCAATCCACCATTTTGCAACTTGACTCTTTTTCAACCAACCATAGCTCAAACCATCATGACATCTGACCGCATTTTTCCCCACCACAGCCCAAGTCTTGAGGGAACCATTCACCCCTCAGAGCCAACACCCCGTATCGAGCCACTTTCCACTGAGGAGTTGCGACCGGAATGGCTGGCAACTCTTGCCAAAATCCCGGGGGATGGACTCAAAGGAAATGGATTTCCGCATAACGTTCTTGGTATGCTTATGTACAGTCCGGAGATTCTTGGCCCGTTTCTCGACTACTGGGTAACCGCAAAGTTGGCCATGACACTCACTGTACGAGAGCAGGAACTGGTGATTTTGCGGATAGGTTCTCTTTACAGAAATAACTACGTATGGAAACATCATGTACCCGTAGCCCAGGAGTTCGGTGTCAACGAATCGGAACTCATTGCCGTTTGCCATGGCCGCTATGCAGAAACATTTTGCCCTCGTGAACATGCCCTGCTTGCCCTTGCCGATGAACTTGTATCAGCAAGAACGATCAGCCGCCCAGCCTGGGAGGAGCATGCCCTGCTGCTGATGCCCCGTGATGTGATAGATTTAATCACACT
>CAITZN010000467.1 GCA_903896915.1 uncultured bacterium | reverse complement strand
GCAAAGAACCGGAGTCTCAGGCCCTCTTCTGCCAGTAGAATATTGACCCGCTCATACCCCAGAACATCGTGCAGACCCTCAGCGCAGAGAAACAACACCTCATCAAGGTTGAGCGACTTCTGGATTTTACTACTGATTTGATGAAAATTCTTAATGTTTCTGTCCAGCACTTTATAACGGTTTTCAAAAATTTCCTTCTGCTCGTTCACCTCCTGGTGAAGGATACCCAGTTCCGCCGCACGTTCACGCAGTTCGTCATCGTACTTGCCGATCATATAGCCAAGAACGCAAAGGACAACCGCCGTCCCCCCCCCCATATACAGGTATCTGGCAAAATGTTCACTGTTTTTGACGATATCGAAAAGCATCTGCTCTGCAATACCATTCTTGGAATCAAAATAACATACCACTCTGATCAAGGACCAACCGATAGGAGCAAAGACGCCAAGCAGAAAACCACCAAAAGAAAACTGAATTGAATGCCTTTTCATAGTGCCTTCCTCAAACATGGCAAATCAGGCCTTTCCTGCCGAACCAAGAACTGTTTCGTTTTTATGCTTTACCAGCTTTACCAGCTCTTTACGTGCTTCGCCGAGGTATTTACGCGGATCAAACTCTTTCGGATCTTTGGCGAAATATTCGCGAATTTTAGCGGTTACCGCCAATCTGCCATCGGAATCGATATTTATCTTGCAGACGGAACTCGCTGCTGCCCGACGCAACTGATCTTCAGAAATACCGACCGCGCCTGCCATGTTGCCGCCATATTTATTGATTAACTCGACATACTCCTGAACCACGGAGGAGGCGCCATGAAGAACGATCGGAAAGCCGGGAATGCGCTTTTCGCACTCCTCCAGAATATCGAAGCGGAGCGGCGGAACCGGCTGACCTGCTTTAAATTTAAAGGCTCCGTGACTGGTTCCGATTGAGATTGCGAGGGAATCAACACCGGTTTTTTTGACAAAATCTTCAACTTCTTCCGGTTTGGTATAGGTGGAATGTTCCGCAGAAACTTCATCCTCAATACCAGCCAAAACCCCTAATTCAGCTTCTACTGAGACATCAAACTGATGGGCATATTCGACTACCTTTTTGGCAAGAGCTACGTTTTCTTCAAAGGGAAGATGTGAGCCATCAATCATGACAGATGAAAAACCGCTATCAACACACGATTTACACAGTTCAAACGTGTCGCCATGATCAAGGTGCAGACAGATCGGGATATTTGAACCAGCTTCACGCGCCATCTGTACCGCACCCATTGCCATGAAACGGAGCATCGTTTCGTTGGCATAACTGCGCGCACCCTTGGAAACCTGAATAATCACCGGGGAGTTTGTTTCGATACAGGCGGTCACAATGGCCTGAAGTTGTTCAAGATTGTTGAAATTGTAGGCTGGAATTGCATATTTGCCAGCCATCGCCTTGCTGAACATCTCTTTCGTGTTGGACAGACCTAAGTCGCCGTAATGAACTTTCTGCTTTTCCATGTCATCCACCTCTGCTGTTTAATTTTAGTTCAAACCTGCAGCAATCTAGCAGATACATACAACGATTACAACATGCAGGTGAGGGGGAAGGTGCTTATGATGTCAAAAAGACCGGGAAGGTCTGCCTGGATTGGCGCTAAAAGTCATCGGCATTGTCG
>CAITZN010000466.1 GCA_903896915.1 uncultured bacterium | reverse complement strand
TAATGAAACCTTGATAAAGAAATCATATTTCCAGCCTGATCGAATCAACAGAAAAAGATCGTGTGCCATACAGCACTCATTAAATAATCTCCTATGACATCACAGAAAAAAAATCCAATCATCGCCCTGTTCGCATCGGTGCAGCTTGCACTTTCTCTCCTCTTTCTTCTTGCTGCCACCTCGATCATCGGCACCCTGATCCCTCAAAATAATATCCTGAATTTTTACATAGAAAAGTATGGCGCAAAAACAGCCAGCCTCCTGCAAATTCTCGATATTACCGACATGTACAATTCCTGGTGGTTTCTAGGCCTGCTTGCTTTTTTCTCTATGAACCTCATTGTCTGTAGTCTGGAACGTATCCCCCAAGTGGTTCGGACCATCCGCAAAGATGGTCTTGCCGTTCCACCTGAACAATTGGAAAAGTTGCCGTTGCACAAGGTGCTGACGCTCACCGCTTCCCCCGGAGAAACTGGCCAAAGAGTGTCCTCGTTCTTGAGTGGTCACGGCTGGAAGGCCAGACAAACCGAAAAAGAAGGGTACCAATTGTTCTTTGCCGAAAAGGGCGCATGGACCCGATTCGGCGTCTATGTGGTGCACTGCTCCATCCTGATCATTCTTGCCGGGGCCGTGGTTGGTTCATCAACGGTGGCAAATAAAATCCTTCACAACCCTTATTTTGCCTTCAAAGGCTCGATGATGATTCCGGAAACCGATAATGCCGACCACATAGTTGCGTTTAAGAGCAATAAACGAATTGACCTCGGCTTTACGGTCCGCTGTGATTCCTTTGCCATCGAATTTTACTCAAACGGCATGCCGAAAACATACCGTTCCAGGGTAACGGTCATTGATGGCGGCAAGCCGGTTCTGGCCACCGATATTGAAGTCAATAAACCGCTTACCTACAAGGGCATTACTTTTTATCAATCGAGCTACCAGCCCTATCAGGATTACGTCGTCTCTTTAAAAAAACAGGGTGGTACAGTCGAAAAGACCGAGGTCATCGCACCGGCCAGACAGGCGGATTGGAGTGAAGCAGGCGTCAGTTACGGCATCATCAATCGGGAAAGCCAGGGGGAAGTGACCAGACGGATCAAGGTCTGGTTCACTGACAACCAGGGTGAACCGTCCCAATTCTGGGTCAATGTCAATCAGGAGGCAAAGGTCGAGCGACCGTCAGGCACCTATCTGTTCCAGGCGCGACAACTTTATGCCACTGGCCTGCAGGTGGCCAAAGATCCTGGAGTATGGTTGGTCTACAGCGGTTGCCTGCTTATGCTCGTTGGCCTGTTTATCGCTTTTTTCCTGTCACACCGCAAAATATACGTCCTGGTTCGGCCCCAGGAGGATGGCAGTAGCCGTATTCTTTTCGCTGGCGACGCCAACAAGAACAAGGTAGTTTTTTCCGAGAAATTTACCGATTTGATCAGTAAGTTAGAAACGTAAGTTACAATTCAACATTCATCACTACGGCTCCTGCCCCGGACGGAAACATTCCATGGACAGTTCACAGCTCTTCGGCATCACCATGATCGCCTATCTGTTTTCCGCAGCCTTTTACCTCGGGCTGTTTATCTTCAAAACTCAGCGAATTGGTTTGATAGGAATGCTGCTAGCCTTGACCGGGGTCATCGTTCAGACCGCAGCACTCGGTCTACGTTGGTACGAATCATACCGGATGGGGGTTGGCCATGCCCCCTTGACCAATATGTACGAATCGCTCGTCTTTTTCGCCTGGTGCACCACGCTCTTCTACCTTTTTATGGAGTTCCGATTCAAGGCACGGGTAATAGGCGCCTTTGTGATGCCCTGCGCGGCCATTGCCATGGCGTATGCATCCTTCTCTTCAAGGATTGACACACAAATAAACCCCCTGATTCCAGCCCTCCAATCCAACTGGCTGATCGCCCATGTTGTCACCTGTTTCATCGGGTACGGCGCCTTTGCTGTCGCAGGTGGCTTGGGCCTGATGTATTTGATGAAACTCTCAGCCGTTGATAAAAAATCCACCGACGCCTCTCTGTGTGCCTCATTGCCGGAACTTAAGGTCATCGACGACCTTACCCACAAAACCATTGTATTCGGCTTCATGTGGCTGTCAGCAGGCATCATCACCGGCGCGATCTGGGCTAACGAGGCCTGGGGAACCTACTGGAGTTGGGACCCCAAAGAAACCTGGTCGATCATCACCTGGTTCATGTACGCATCCACCCTCCATGCACGCTTTACCCGTGGTTGGCGTGGCCGCCGTATCGCATGGCTGGCTATCATCGGTTTCCTCGCCGTTTTCTTCACCTATTTCGGGGTCAATTTTCTTCTGTCCGGACTGCACAGCTACGGCTCAAATTGAGCCTAGCGAATTCGTTCAGATCAACGGAGTCAGAACCCAGGCTATGCCCCTGACTTGACACTACTATCAAATACCGCTACACATAGTGGACACATTAATTACCGTGTCTTTTCAATTGATTAAAAGAGAGCGAAGAGGAGAGTAACAACATGAAAAAGATGCTGGTTTACGGAGCTATCCTGGCGTTTTGTTGCGCACCTTATTTAGTCGTCGATGCAACCGCTAGCAACAAGG
The DNA here is from genome assembly GCA_903896915.1 of uncultured bacterium. Taxonomy (GTDB): domain Bacteria; phylum Desulfobacterota; class Desulfobulbia; order Desulfobulbales; family Desulfobulbaceae; genus Desulfobulbus. Next base: position 930 of record CAITZN010000466.1, on the reverse strand, counting down.
GTCCTGCTGAGATCACTCTGCAATCGACCATTGACCCGGCAACCACCCCTAAACCTGCGCAATTTCCCCACGGTACACACCAGGCACGGCTGGAATGCAAAACCTGCCATCACGGCAAGGGCGCTGACGGCAAACGTATAGCCTTTGCAGAGGGACAGAAAATCGAGAAATGCGAAACCTGCCACAACAGCAAGGCCGGTATGCCTGACAAAGTCAACACATTCAAAAACGCCGCCCACGTTCAGTGCCAGGATTGCCACAAAAAGGACAAACCAGAATTGGCCAAATGCGGAGTCTGTCATAAGAAATAACCCGTCTTTGTTGCACAATTTCCCATAAAAAAAAGGCTGCCCTTGCGAGGACAGCCTTTTTTTAATAGCGTTTTGGTAAACAGACAGGATGCAATCTGCTCTTCTATCTGTATAAATGCACTCTTATTCTTTCTCCACATGCATCTTTGAGATGTCACCCACATGGAGCACCAGTTCACCCAGAGCGGTCAAAAGGTTCAGCCGATTCTGCCTAACCGCCTCGTCGTCGGCCATAACCATCACCTCATCAAAGAAGCGATCGACCGGCCCTTTCATCTCCAGCATTGCCTGTAGAGCCGCCCGGTATTCACGATCCCAGATCAGCGGCAAGGCCTTTTCCCGTACCCCAGCCAGGGCCGTAAATAACTCCTGCTCGGCCTGTTCGGTCAACAGCTCAGGATTAACCTCAGTTTCTTTGTTATCCTTGACTATATTTCTGATCCGCTTAAACGAACCTGCCAACACCCGAAAACTTTCCTGCCCGCGAATGTGATCAAGAGCCTCGATCCGTGCCAGACAGTCGGCAAGGTTATCAAATCCAACCGTAGTCGCAGCCTCAACCAATTCCTGGGGCAGACCTATAGCAATCTGTTCATTTTCAAAGCGAAGCCTGATGAAT
>CAITZN010000465.1 GCA_903896915.1 uncultured bacterium | reverse complement strand
AGCAGTACCAAAGCGGGGGATGACTATCCTGCCCGTCTTTACGTCATGTTTGCCTACGACCCTGAACACGCTTCTTTAGCTAAACGGATCAAGTATCAGATGGCCAAGACCCTCTATGGGCAGTATCCTCCGGACAGCTCCATCAGTTATATCTGGGACAATCGCGAGTCCCAGGCCACGGTTATCACCAATGCCTATACCAGCGAGGCAAAGATGATCCCGGTCAGCGCCGGACCTGCCAAGGTGAATATCTGGCAGGAGTACACAGTGGATATTGTTCGTGATTATCGCAGAGCCTTTGGCCAGGATCCTCCGCCTACCGCCACCCTGGCGGTGATGAACGATTCCGACAACACTGGCGAAGCGGCCAAGTCGTGGATACAATACATACGGATTTTGAGCGCACCGTGAACGGGTGGAGTATTCGTTGCGATGCAAGCAACGGATGACTCCTGTCAATGCTTCTTTTCTCTCCTGGTAAACATGCCATGCATTTTGCGCAACAGAACGAGGTGATCCTTATTGCCGAGGATGACGTCAACACTGCTAACCTGGTGAAGACCTACTTGGAACGGGAAGGTTTTGCCACCCTGATCGCGACCGACGGACTGACGGCCCTGCAACTTGCCCAGCAGCAGCCGATTTGTTTCCTCATCCTGGATATCATGCTGCCTAAGCCGGATGGCTGGGAAATCTGCCGGCGTATCCGTAAGACCTCCAATGTGCCCATACTCATGCTGACCGCCCGCGAAGAGGAGATCGACCGGGTGATGGGTCTTTCGATCGGCGCTGATGATTATGTGGTCAAGCCCTTCAGTCCGAGGGAACTGGTTGAGCGGGTCAAGGCCATCCTTCGCCGCACCCGGCCGCCGCAGCAGCAGGAGGAACCGGAGTTGCGGCATGGCGAGCTGGTTTTCAATCATCTCAAGCACAAAGTCACCCTTGCCGGTCTGCCCGTGGACCTCACAATCATTGAATACAAATTACTGCATACCCTGATGCGTTCACCGGGCAGGGTTTTTTCGCGGGATGAGTTACTGGCCGAATTTTATGAATACGGCGAAACCGTGATCGATCGGGTCATCGATGTCCACATCGGCAAACTGCGCCAGAAGATTGAAAAGAATCTTGCCAGCCCCCAATATATTGTCACGGTCAGAGGGTTCGGTTACCGGTTTGCCGAAAAAGGCGAGGTGAGGTAATCATGAAACACCGCCTGCTGTGGAAACTGCTGCTAATCAATATCGTCCCGGTGATCCTGGTTATCATTCTGGTGATCTGGCTGGCGATCGATCACCTGGCCGCCGGCTATTTCATGGAGCTGATGGATCAGTATGCCATTTCTCCCACTGAAATCCATTCCATGTTTCTCTCATCGATTCACCACTATCTGCTCTGGGCCAGTCTGGTGGCGCTGGTGGTTGCGGCGCTGCTCAGTTTTCTGCTCACCCGGCGGGTGCTGCGGCCCTTGTCGCAGATGTCCATCATTACTGAAAAAATTGCTGCAGGGGATTTTACCTCCCGGGTCGATATCCAGACAAGCGATGAGGTCGGCGATCTTGGCAAGGCTTTTAACCGAATGGCGGACAGTCTGGGGCGAGTGGAACAGCTGCGTAAGAACATGGTCGCCGACCTTGCCCATGAGCTGCGGACTCCCCTGACCAATCTCTGCGGCTATCTTGAAGCCCTCAACGATCAGGTGCTACCGCCGTCGCAGGAAACGCTGCAGATTTTGCAGCAGGAAAGCCAGCATCTGGTGCATTTGGTTCAGGATCTGCAACAGCTGGCTCGGGCTGATGCGGCCGAGGTCATCCTCAATCGGTCACAGGTGTCACCGGTCGAAGAACTGGGACGGATGCTGACCCTCTATGCCCAGCAGTTTCTCGATAAAGAGATCACGGTGCATACTGATTTTGCCTCTTCGGCCTTACTGATGGCCGATCGGGACAAACTCCTGCAAGCCATGCGCAACCTCTTTGAAAACTGCTGGCAGTACACACCGGTCAAGGGTTGGGTGAGGCTTGCGACCGTGGATAATGGCACCGAGATGCAGGTCTCCTTTGTCAATTCGGGCCCTGGTATTTCTCCTGCCGACCTGCCTTTTATCTTTGAACGGTTTTTTCGCACCGACCGCTCGCGCTCTCGGGAAGCGGGCGGGTTCGGCATCGGCCTTTCCATCACTAAGCAGTTGATTGAAGCCCAGGGCGGCCGGGTTGGCGCCCGAAGCGATGCTGAGGCAACTATCGTCTGGTTCACCCTGCCGATGGCCTGACTTTCCGCATGCGGGCTGTCATTTCCCCCTGGGTTCGCCAATCTTTACCTCTTCTTTATGCTTCCTTTATCTGATCTTTACATTTCCTCCTTACTATTGAGGCAACGGAGACAGAAATCCACAAATCTTTTAGCACCTCTGTTGAGACCATGAATAAGAAAACAGGGTTGGCAGACAAGTGAAAAATGAGGGGGCTTTCGTGGCGTGAACCTGAACAGTTCTTGCGCCCAAACCAAGATGTACAAACCGCAAGTCGCTTTTTTCCAGCAGGAACCGGATAAGAAAACGCCTTGAGAGCCACCTCTATTATTACTACAACGATGTTCCATTCAGGGTGTCCTGAATCACTTCTTAAGGAGGCAGGTTATGAAATCTATTGGATTACTTCCTATGATAAGCGCGATACTGCTCGTTTTAGCGGGTATCTTTTTCCAGAGCAGGGATGCCCTGACCGGTGAAACCTTAAAGGAGGCACCACGCCAGTCTCTTGAAAACAAAGATTATGAGCGGGCTCTGTTCGCCGGTGGCTGTTTCTGGTGCATGGAGAAGCCGTTTGAGGAATTAAAAGGCGTTATATCGGTGGAATCCGGATATGCCGGAGGTACCACCATAAATCCCACTTATGAAAATTATGTGGCAGGCGGCCATATCGAGGTGGTGCAGATTGTGTTCAATCCCAAGGAGATAAGTTACCAGCAACTGCTGGATACCTACTGGCGGCAGGTCAACCCGACAGATGACGGCGGCCAGTTCGTCGACCGCGGCCATGCCTACACCACGGCACTTTTCTTTTATAACCAGCAGCAACGGGATCAGGCCGAGGCATCCAAAAAGCAACTGGCTGGCAGCGGTCTTTTCACCAAACCCATCGTTACTCCTATTCTGCCTGCACCCACGTTTTACCGGGCAGAAGAATATCATCAAGATTACTACAAAAAAAATCCTATCAGGTATGCATACTACCGTTCCCGTTCCGGCCGAGATGATTTTCTGGGATCAATCTGGAAAAACGAAAAGGCCAACGCAGCATCCATCAAGGATTTGAAAGAACGGTTGACCCCGCTGCAATATACCGTTACCCAGAAGAATGGTACCGAACCGCCCTTTGACAATCTCTACTGGGACAACAAACAACCTGGAATTTATGTCGATATTGTCTCGGGTGAGCCTTTGTTCAGTTCAACGGATAAGTATGATTCCAAGACCGGTTGGCCAAGTTTCACCAAACCGCTGGTGGCTGGTAATATTGTAGAAAAAACTGACAGCACGTTTTTCACCGTGCGTACTGAGATTCGAAGTAAAAGCGGTAATTCCCATCTTGGCCATGTCTTCACCGATGGCCCTCCGCCCACCGGGTTGCGCTATTGCATGAATTCCGCGGCGCTCCGTTTCATCCCCGCCGCGGCTCTCGAGAAAGAGGGGTTGTCTGAATACAGAAACCTGTTTAAATAAATAACGATGTAAACGTGCAACCGTTGCTGGACCTGGAAGGGGTGGTTGGTTTTTGTTCAGCACGATGAAGGGTTTGAGTTTCTTCTCCAATCAAGAGGGGTGGTTATGGCAGCTTATCCGCATGGAATACCGCATGACCCTTACGATGAAGCCCTGATGGCCAACGTGCACCCAGCAGAATGGTGCAATCCACAGCCGACCGGACGCTACAATCTGGTGGTGATCGGCGCCGGTACCGCCGGTCTGGTCTGCGCCGCCGGCGCGGTCGGATTGGGTGCCAGGGTGGCGTTGATCGAGCGCCATCTCATGGGGGGTGATTGCCTCAACGTTGGTTGCGTGCCCTCTAAAGCGGTTATCCGGGCCTCCAGGGCCCTGTTTGCCGCCCGCAACAGCGGTCCTTTCGGGGTCCGGGGCGGTGAGACGCTGGGTTTTGATTTTGGTGCGGCTATGGAGCGGATGCGCCGCCTGCGTGCCGACATCAGCCATCACGACTCAGCACGCCGCTTCCGCGATGAGTTGGGGGTGGATGTGTTTATCGGGCAGGGACGATTTGCGGGTCCCGATTGCATAGAGGTCGACGGCAAGCAGCTGCACTTTGATCGCGCCGCCCTCTGCACCGGGGCCAGGGCGGAAGTGCCCCCCATCCCGGGACTGGCCGAGGCCGGTTTTTATACCAATGAAACCATTTTTTCCCTCACCGAACTGCCGCTTCGCCTGGCGGTGCTCGGCGGCGGGCCGATCGGCTGCGAGATGGCCCAGGCCTTTGCCCGCTTCGGCAGCCAGGTCACCCTTATTCAGCGCGGTACCCAACTGCTTGGCAAGGAAGATGGCGATGCTGCCGTTATTCTGCATACGGTTTTTGTCCGGGAAGGTATTGATCTCCAACTGGGGGTGCAAATCAGTAGAATCGAGACCAGCGGCGCAGAGAATATTATCAACTTCGAGTGCGATGGCCAGACCCGGCCACTGACCGTGGACGCCATCCTGGTGGCAATCGGCCGGACCCCCAACATCGAAGGGCTTGACCTGGAAACCGCGGGTATCGCCTACGACTCGGCAGGCGTGCAGGTGGACGACCGACTGCAGACCACCAACCCACGTGTTTTTGCCGCCGGCGACCTCTGCTCGCCCCATAAATTTACCCACACCGCTGATGCCCAGGCACGGATGCTGATCGCCAACGCCCTGTTCGGCGGGAGGCAGAAGTATTCCAGCCTGACCATCCCCTGGTGCACCTATACCGATCCTGAGATTGCCCACGTCGGCCTGTATGAGCGGGATGCCCGCAAACAGGGGATTGCGGTGACCACCCTGACCGTCCCCCTCTCCGCGGTCGACCGGGCGGTACTTGACGGAGAAAGCGAAGGATTTGCCCGGGTTCACCTCCGCAAAGGCTCGGACAAAATTCTCGGCGCCACCATTGTTGCCGCTCACGCCGGCGAGATGATCAATGAATTTTCCCTGGCGATCACTGCGGGACTTGGCCTTGCCGCCATCGGCCGGACCATCCACCCGTACCCGACCCAGGCCGAGGTCATTAAAAAACTGGCGGACGCCCACAACCGTACCCGTCTGACCTGGGGCGTCAAAAAACTCCTGGGCCTCTGGCTGCAGTGGCGGCGGCGATGATGCTGCCCTTGCCCTTTGCTCCCGATACCCTGCGGCTCGCCGTTTTTCTCTCCGTTTTTCTCGTGTTGGCAATGGCGGAGCAACGCTGGCCTCGCCGTCCGCTGACGGTTTCCAAGCCCCGTCGCTGGGCGGTGAATCTCACCATTATCGCCGCCAACACCCTGTTAGTGCGACTGTTTTTCCCCTTGGTTCCCTTTGCCTTGGCGGTACATGCCCAGGACAGCGGATGGGGCCTGCTGCCACTACTGGAACTGCCGGTCTGGCTGGAAACCCTGGTCAGCCTGCTGGCGCTCGATCTCCTCATCTACGCCCAGCATCGCCTGTTTCATCGGACCCCGGTTTTGTGGCGCCTCCACCGGATGCATCATACCGATCTGGATCTCGATGTCTCTAGTGGCACCCGTTTTCATCCCCTGGAGATTTTCCTCTCGTTGGCAATCAAACTCGCCGCCGTTGTTCTGCTGGGCGCTTCGCCGCTTTCCGTGCTGCTGTTTGAAATCCTGCTCAACGCCACCTCCATGTTCAGTCATGCCAACCTGAGGATTCCATTGGCCATCGACCAGCGGTTGCGTCGCCTCCTGGTCACCCCGGATATGCATAGGGTGCACCATTCCATTTTCCCGATTGAAACCGACAGCAACTTCGGTTTCAATCTGTCCTGCTGGGATCGGTTGTTCGGCACCTACCGGGCACAACCCGATGCGGGGCATGATCTGATGCAGATTGGGCTGAAGCAATGGCGAGATCAGGAGGCACTGGGCCTGCGAGCGCTCCTGCTGATGCCTTTTGCCCGAACTTTTACCAGGAAAACACCATGAATCGACCGAAGATCGTCCTGCTGGTGATGGGCGCCCTGGCAATCAGTCTGTTTTTTGCCCTTGATCTCGGCCGATTTCTGACCTTGGCTGCGCTCAAGGCCAACCGCCAGACACTGGTGGCGTACTATGCCGCCCACCAGGTGGTGATGGTCACCGGCTTCATGACCCTCTACATCGTCCAGACCGCCCTGTCCCTGCCCGGCGCCGCCATCCTCTCGCTGGCGGCCGGGGCCCTGTTCGGCACGCTCATGGGCACGGTCTACGCCAATATCGCCGCCACCATCGGCGCTGCCATGGCCTTCCTGGTGACCCGCTACCTGCTGCGCGATCTTGTCCTGGATCGCTTCGGGCCCAAACTCGAAGGGATAAACCGCGAACTGGAGACCCGGGGGTTCAACTATCTCTTGTTCCTGCGACTGGTGCCGGTGTTTCCATTTTTTCTGATTAACCTGGCGGCAGGGCTGACCCGATTACCGTTGCGCACTTTTTTTCTGGCCACTATGCTGGGCATCATTCCCGGCGGTTTTGTCTACGTCAATGCCGGGGCGAGCCTGGCCACCATCGATTCGCTGGCCAATGTCGCCTCGACGCGGGTGTTGGGCTCGTTTGCCCTGCTCGGCTTTTTTGCGCTCATGCCTGTGCTCTTCACCAAATTCAAGAAAAGGAAGGCGTATGGAAACCTATTATAATCCCGCCGATCTGGCTAAATTTGCCGAAATTGGCAAAGATGCCCCGGAGTT
>CAITZN010000464.1 GCA_903896915.1 uncultured bacterium | reverse complement strand
GAGCAGTTCGCCTATGTGGCCTCGCACGACCTGCAGGAGCCACTGCGCATGGTGACGAGCTACACCCAGTTGCTGGCCGAGCGCTACCAGGATCAGTTGGACGATAAAGCCAAAAAGTATATTTATTACGCGGTCGATGGTGCGGTCCGCATGCAGTTGCTGATTAATGACCTCCTGGTGTACTCCCGCGTCGGAACAAAGGGAAAGCCCCCGGAGCCGACTGATGCGCATGCCAAGCTCGGCGAGGCAATTCATGTTCTGGAAATCATGATCAATGAGGCCAAGGCCATCATTACCTGTGATGAACTCCCTGAAGTGTACGCCGACGCTTCCCAGTTAGTGCAATTATTTCAAAACCTGATCAGCAATGCGGTGAAGTTTAGAGGCGAGAACACTCCGCATGTGCATATTGCGGCCAAAGACGAAGGAAACCAATGGCTGTTTTCGGTACGGGACAACGGCATAGGCATCGATCCGCAGTATGCTGACAAAGTGTTCGTCATATTCCAGCGCCTCCACGCTCGCAATGAATATCCGGGTAGCGGCATCGGCCTTGCCATCTGCAAAAAAATCGTTGAGCGTCACGGCGGCAGGATCTGGCTCGAGTCAGAGCTTGGCAAAGGAACGACGTTTTATTTTACTTTCCCTAAATAACTAAGGGGGCAACACTCCATGGCAAGCACCACAGCAATACGGCCAATCGTTATTCTTCTGGTTGAGGACAACCCCGGTGATGTCGACCTGGCCCGGGAGGCCCTGGATACAGGCAAACTGCACAACACCCTGAAGGTTGCTCGGGACGGTGTTGAGGCCATGGATTTTCTCCGAAAAAAAGGGAAATTTAGCGAGGCACCGCGTCCAGACCTGATCATCCTCGACCTGAATCTTCCCAAAAAAGATGGCAGGCAGGTGCTTGCCGAAATCAAGGATGATGAGAGTCTTAAACGCATTCCGGTGGTTATCCTGACGTCCTCACGTGCCGAGGAAGACGTCATCAAAACCTATAATCTGCATGCCAACTGTTACATTACCAAACCCATGGAGATGCAGCAGTTCCTGCAGGTGGTTCGGTCCATCGAGGAATTCTGGCTGAGTATTGTGGTGCTTCCTGATACGGAGAATACGTAAACATGACACTGAATATCCTGCTTGTTGAAGACAATCCGGGCGATGTCGACCTGATCTGTTTGCTGTTGCCGGAAACAGGGCCGAATAACTTCCACGTTGAATCGGCAAAGCGGCTGTCCGAGGCGATGGCACGACTACAACGCAACTCCATTGATATTGTCCTGCTTGATCTCGGCTTACCTGACAGTAACGGACTAGAGACATTCAATAAATTGAAAGCTGTCGCGCCTGGAGTGCCAATTATCATTTTGACCGGCAACATTGACCAGGAACTTGCGGTCAATGCGGTCAAGGAAGGCGCCCAAGACTTTCTTATTAAGGGGCAGATAACCAGTGCACTTATTGTTCGCTCCATTCTTTATGCTCTTGAACGCAAGCGATCCGAGGGGAAACTGCACCGGCAGATCGCCATCACCGCAGCCATCAACCAAATCCTTCAATATCCTAT
>CAITZN010000463.1 GCA_903896915.1 uncultured bacterium | reverse complement strand
CTGGTACACTACCAATCTGATCAAAAATCTGAGCCGTATACTCTTTACCTGTTATTTCCGTTTCCGAACTGAAGGCAACGAATACATCCCGGCAACACCCTGTATCCTCGCCCCCAACCATCAGAGTTTCATGGACGGCCTTCTGGTCGCTGCCACCCTGAAAAATTCGTTGATGCAGCGGACCTATTTTTATGCCAAGGCAAAACATGTGCAAAACCGCTGGCTGCGTTTTTTGGCTGATCACAACAATATCGTGATTATGGACATCAACACCGATGTCCGCGAATCGATCCAAAAAGTAGCAGCCCTGCTGCAGAGCGGCAAAAACATCATGATCTTTCCAGAGGGGACCCGAACGCTCAACGGTACACTCGGCAAATTCAAGAAGACCTTTGCCATCCTCAGCAAGGAACTGGGTGTGCCGGTAGTGCCAGTGACCATTGACGGTGCGTATAAGGCCCTGCCCAGCGGCTCCATCCTACCGCGTCCTTTTCGCAAGGTCTCGGTGCGTTTCAGTCCGCCGGTCTTCCCTCAGGACCATACCTACGAATCCATCAGAGATCAGGTCTATGAGAAGGTCAAGGAATGCCTGCAGAACACTGTTATCAAATCCTGACCCAAAACTAACCGTAAACCACTAACATCAACGCAGGCTATAAGTCGGCCACCATCATTTCGGTATCTCGGTTCCGGAATTACCTGGTTGCTCCCACGGACACCCCCATTAACTAACGAGTAGAACAAGGAATTTTTCCATGCAGTATGATGTCATCGATGCCCGTATCAGCCCCAACGGCAGCTTGGATGTCCTGTCCCGGCTGGAAGTCAGCAAGCTCCTCAACGCCAGCCAGGGCGAACTCTACCCGCTGTTCCGCAACAGCTCGCTGGCCGTGCTCAACTACGGCGGCCACCTCGATGACGGCCGGGAATTGCTGGAGCGCTATAAGAATTTCGATATCCGGGTTATCCAGGAGGAACGCGGCATCAAGCTCGACCTGCGCAATGCTCCGGCCAGCGCCTTTGTCGACGGCAAGATGATCAAGGGGATTAACGAGCACCTTTTTGCCGTGCTCCGCGATATCGTCTACGTCGACGACACCATCAACAACAATCCCCGTTTCGATCTTGCCACCTCAGATGGCATCACCAACGCCATCTTTCATATTCTTCGCAATGCCGGGATCATGCGGCCGCGCACTAACCCCCGTTTGGTGGTCTGCTGGGGCGGTCACTCCATAACTCCTGCTGAATATGATTACAGCAAGGAGGTCGGCCACCAGCTGGGCCTGCGCAACCTCGACATCTGCACCGGCTGCGGTCCGGGGGCAATGAAAGGGCCAATGAAAGGGGCGACCATCGGCCATGCCAAGCAGCGCAACCCGAATTGCCAGTATCTCGGTATCACTGAGCCCGGCATCATCGCCTCGGAATCGCCCAACCCCATTGTCAACGACCTGGTGATCATGCCGGATATTGAGAAACGGCTTGAGGCCTTTGTCCGCACCGGTCACGCTATCGTCGTCTTCCCCGGCGGCGTCGGCACTGCTGAGGAGATTCTTTACATTCTCGGCATCCTGCTGGACCCGGAAAACTCCCGCATTCCCTTGCCCCTGATCTGTACCGGTCCAGCCAGTGCCAGCGGCTATTTCGAGCAGATCGACCGATTTATCACCGACACTCTCGGTCCGGTTGCCCGGCAACTGTATCGGATTATTATCGACGATCCGGAGGCCGTGGCCCACCAGATCCAGGAAGGAATCGATCAAGTTCGCCAATTCCGCCGCAAGACCGATGACGCCTACTATTTCAACTGGCTGCTCACGATTCACCTCAACTTTCAGCTGCCTTTTGAACCAACCCATGAAAATATGCGCAGCCTCGACTTGCGCAAAGGGCAACCGCCGCACCTGCTGGCCTCGCATCTCCGCCGGGCCTTTTCAGGGATTGTCGCCGGCAATGTCAAGGAAGCTGGCATCCTGGCCATCGAAGAAAAAGGACTCTTCGAACTTCGAGGCGAGACACGAATCATGCAGCCGCTCGACACCCTGCTCACCGCCTTTGTCGAACAACGGCGGATGAAACTGCCCACCAGTACCTACAACCCCTGCTACCGTCTCATTGCTGAAGACGAATAATATAAAATT
>CAITZN010000462.1 GCA_903896915.1 uncultured bacterium | reverse complement strand
TTGAGCTGCCTGTTGAACAATTATCCTGCTGAGATCCCTGAAAATAAACGAATGAAAAGGGATTGTCGTACCAGTACAAACGTCCAAGAAGTCCGTGGGGAATAAAATGGTCGGTTTGCACTAAGGTTATATGCTGCTACTCAAACTCCAATCAATCTTTGCCAGGAAGGTTCATTTGAGCGAGCAGCAGAAGTCATTTATTAAGTACAAAATTAGCGATTATCAAAAAATCGAGTGCATCACCGATGCGAAGATCCTTTGCATTACACCGGTATCGGTTTAATCCGTATCCGCCTAGGTATATGATTTAACGCACTGTGCCAGGCAGGCATTATGAAAAATTTCTTCACTGGTGCGATCGAGCTGGCTAAAGTCACGGCCAGGTCTCACGGAGTGAATGATATCGGGTCGTGTTGATACAGTTAATTGCTTGCTGCAAGGAGAAACTTTCAGCATGTTGGTTAGTTTTAGCGGTGAGCTTTTTAGCGTTTCGGACAAAACTGTCGGGGTGATGTCGTCGCGATCCCGGAGAACTTTTTCCTGATGCAGACCTATATAACCAGCGGCCCCGGGTGAGCAAAATGGTGGGCATGTTGCAGGATATTCCTTGTCAATAACGGGTTGGTTGGGGAGTTGATGATCCGCTTAGGCAAGGAAAGAGGTTTTTGATCCGCTGGTAAAGAAAAATGGCCTCAACAGGAGCGGACACACCCGTCAAAGTCTTAGCCTTCTTTTTTGACGATCAATTTATTGCCAGTTTGGAGAGTGTTATTGCTGAGTTTGTTCCATTGCCGAAGATCCTGAGCGGTGATTTGAAATTTCTTTGCAATGTTCACGACAGAATCCCCATTTTTGACAACATACAAAGTCTGTTGTTTAGCTTTCCCTGGGGCAGGGGGAAGGGGCTGAAAACTAGTTATGCTACGTTTTTTTGTGGCCTCCAGGGAGGGAACGTCAGTTGTTTCCTTGGCGACGGTTGTTTTTGCTATTTTAGTAACCGAGATAACGTCAGGGGCGGGACGATCAATATGGATTGCTATCTTCTGTCCGTTTTTGACTTTGCGCAAATCGGAGATTTTGTTCCATTGCATAATACTCTTCAAGGGTACTTGGTATTGTTTGGCGATTTTGTCTAAAGTCTCCCCCGATTTCATCTGGTGCTGAACTGTCTGTTTACTGCCATTGCTAGCTTTGGCTAGACGATCCTCGGGACGTTCCCCTTTTTTTAAGAGGACATATTTGGTGGCAGTTGTGGGTATTTGAACATGTGACCCTTTCTTCAATTCAGCAGTTCGCAGGTTGTTTGCCTTCAGCAGGGTAGTTTTGCTGATATTATATAAATTGCTGATCGTTGTCAGTGTTTCGCCATTTTTAACGGTGTGGGTGGTGTAGATTGTGGTTGCAATCGGATGCAATTTGTCAAGATTGCTGGCAACCAGTTCTTTGGTGCCCACGGGAATCCGCAGTGCATAATTCTTGTACTTTGGCGGGGTTTGATTTTTCTGCAGTTCGTTGTTTAGTGCTCGTAACCGTTTAACCGAGGTGTTCCCAGTCACGGCTATCGCCTCCAGGTCAACCCCCCCCTGGACGTCGATAATATCGTATTGCTGAGGGGTTTGATATTTGACATCAGTGAAGCCGAATTTTTCGGGATTGCGGGCAATAAGGATAGCGGCAATCAACTTTGGCACATACCGTTTGGTTTCAAGGTAAATCCCCTCTGAATCGGCAATTTCCCAGAAATTTTCTGTATTATAATTTTTGATAGCTGTTTCTATTCTTTTTTCACCGGCATTATAGGCAGCCACCGCAAGGTACCAGTCACCGAATTCACTGTAAAGGCGCGTTAAATAACGAATAGCCGCCTTCGTTGCTTTGTCGGGCTCGCGGCGTTCGTCAACCCAGGAGTCGATTTTTAGACCGTGGTTGCGACCGGTTCCCTCAATGAATTGCCAGAGGCCGGATGCATCGGCGGGGGAATAGGCTGAAGGATTGAAGCCGGATTCGATCATCGCAAGATAGGCAAGATCCCGAGGTAGGCCCGCCTTTTTAAATTCTTCTTGGATGGTAGGTATGTATTGGCCGGA
>CAITZN010000461.1 GCA_903896915.1 uncultured bacterium | reverse complement strand
TGCGGGGTCAGCATCTGTAACTTTCCGTGCGGTGATGGCAAGACAACTGTTCCCATTCAGCGCAACATTCTCTGGTAGATCGGTATAGTACTGAAATTCACGATTGCCCCAGCCTTCACCACCTATTTCATGCCCCCATCTCGATGGGTCTGGTGGAGCCCCTTTCTGTCCTTCGAACTCATCACTCCAGACGAGTCTTAATGTACCGGGGGTTAAGTTGTTAAAAATATATGGCATTACGGAGAACGTGAGCTCTGACATGATGTATCGAGTCTCTCTGGTTGGCTCTATTGCTAGAGCCTTATTATTGCATCCTCACTCTATGGTGGGCTGTACCAGAATTTATCCTATTCGTTCGCTATGATTTCATTTAAAACATTGTCAACCACAACGGGGGTCTCAAGGTAGGTCAACGTGGGATCTGACCCATATTTACTACGAACAAAGGCCTTCCATTCTTCAGTATACAGGCTGTTTGCATCTTCTCGCGACTGCCACAGGTAGATGCCACCCGCTTTGGTACCGTCCGGTGTTAAAAAATAATATTTCCTGATCAATCCAGGCATACCTTGGTATTTGGGCGCTGTGCTCAGAAAAATATCCTGAGCATGATTGTTGGAAATAGGTTGAGGGAGTTTGAATTCTACAATTACAGTAATCATTGAACTCTCCAGCGATGGTGTTGAGTAACAGTAGTTTCTGACAGGTTTCACAAGGCAACGTTTGCGATTTCCCGATGTCGAAAACAGTCTGTAGTGTGATCGTTTACCATGCCGACGGCCTGCATGAACGAATAGCAAATGGTCGACCCAACAAAGTTGAAGCCTCGTTTTTTCAGGTCTTTACTCATCTGCTCGGACAGCTTTGTCTGGGCCGGCACCTCTTGCAAACACTGCCATGCATTCTGTATGGGATTTCCCTCAACATAGCGCCAGATAAATGCATCAAGGGAGCCAAATTCTTCCTGAATATCCAGAACGCCCTGCGCATTCTTGATCGTAGCTTCAATCTTAAGGCGGTTGCGTACAATTCCAGAGTCCGTCATTAGACGGACAACGTCGCCTTCCGAATACCTAGCTATACGTTCGTATGCAAAACCCTGAAAAGGCTTTCTGTAATTTTCGCGCTTTTTCAAAATGGTAAACCAACTCAACCCTGCTTGAGCACCTTCAAGCACGAGGAACTCAAAGAGGCGCTGGTCATCATGAACTGGAACGCCCCATTCATCATCGTGATATGCGAGATAAAGGGGATCACTACCGCACCATCCGCACCTCTTTTTCACAGGCCTCCTTCTTCCGCTCTGCTATTATTCATTGAATCATCATAAATCGGTTTTCATGATGTGTTCAATTGTGGAGATGATCTCATCCACCTCGTTAGGCAATACTTCTGAAAACCATATCTTCTGTGGGTAAATCATCACATTGGAGCCTTGGGCGCAGAGTCCCATACACCCTGAAGTGGATATCCGGACCTTCTCTTTCCATCCTTTTTCGTTAACGGCTTCTTTCAATTTAGATTTAACGATCTGGCTGTTATTGTCAGCACACGATTTTCTCTCTCCGCCACGATCATTGGTACAAACAAAAACATGAACGTCCCAGGGTGATTCGTTTTTGGTCGCCATTACAAAATTCCTCCCTAGTTGCTTGCCCTATTGGTTGGGTTGCGTTCCAAAGTGGAACATAAACGCAACCGGAAGTCGCTGTGTTAATAGTCTCCTTCGATCGTAATACAACGAATAGTATCTTCGATTCCCAGCACACCCAAAGGTTGACGTACAAGCTTACCGTTGGCCTTATCCACCTCCCAGTAAGCCATGAGCCTGTTCAGACTCATTCTGCGAATGCCGACACCTTCACTGATGTCCGGTGCCTCACCATAGGAACAATTGAGAAACTCATTTGCCTGTGCAGCGGATGGAAGCACAGTAAAATCGGAGAAGCGGCAGCCCCCGTTCTCGTACTTTGCCAGGAAGACGAAACGGGTGTCATTTTTCTCCCGGACGAAAAGCGACACGGATGGGGATCTAGTTTCGAAAAAGCCTTTAGGTTTATGAAATCCCGGCAGGACGAAACCCCGTTCATCGCTTTCATACCTGTCACAGGGTTTGCCAATATAGGCCCGTGCCTCGGCAAGAACGGCAGCGGGCGCAGGAAATGGTCGAGTTTCCTCATAGGCGGCCGGGCTCGCAGCGTGTTTGCTTCCATCCTTGAGCATCGCAATTCTACCTGTGTAGACCCGCGCAATACAATCAGCGTCAGCGCATCGGTCACGGACCTGATGCAGCCAGTCGACTTCCTCCTGCTCAAATAACTTGGAATCGAAGACGGGCTGTCCGCGCATGCTGGTATAAAGTTCGTTCAATTCCGCATCGAGTGAAGCCAACGAGGGGGAACTGCAGATCGTTTTCAGTACCTCCGAATTGACCTTGGAGCAGTCGACGCTGGGAGCAACTCCGCCAATTGCGATCACGGGAACGACCGCGAGCACACAGGCGATGCACTTGATGAAACATGCTAGAATCGGGCGAATTAACAAACAATGCATGTATCGGTAACTCATGTCCATAAATATTCATTTTATTACAGTAATAACAACACGCTCAATTGCGCAAAATATCAAAAATCCGTATATTTTCTTACATTAAATTGAAGAATTATTTACAGTGCCTTGTTGTTCGACTC
>CAITZN010000460.1 GCA_903896915.1 uncultured bacterium | reverse complement strand
ATCAGGGAGTGGCTGTTTACTCCTCGCCCTCGGTTTAAGGATTACGAAGAACTCAACGGCTGGCTTGCCGACCAGTGCTTGGCGATCAGTAAAAAACGCATGCACCCCGGGAACAAAGAGCGCACCATCTGGGAGATGTTCCAGGAAGAACAACCCAGTCTGATAGCGGTTATCTCCCCTTTTGATGGGTATGCTGAAAAAGAATGCATGGTTTCCTCGACCGGCCTGGTCAATTACGATCGCAACCACTACAGCGTGGACAGCACCATCGCTGGTCAAACAGCCACAGTTCGGGCTACAGCAGGCCTGATCCAGGTGGTCAAGAACGGTGCGGTTGCCGGTGAGCATATTCGGCAGTTTGGGCGGGACAAAACGATCTATGATCCCTGGCATTATCTTGGCGTCCTCGAGCGCAAGCCGGGAGCTCTGCGCAACGGTGCACCCTTTCAGGACTGGGAACTCCCGCCTTGCCTGCAGCAGGTCCAGCGGCGGCTCTTGCCCCGCCTCGGTGGTGATAAAGAGTTTGTTGCCATCCTGATCGCTGCCCGTGCACACGGCTTGGAAATCGTTGAACGGGCATGCCGCAAGGCAATATCGGATAAAACTATTCGCAGCGAGGTGGTCCTCAACCTGATCGCCAGAGAGTTGGACCCACCACCTGTGGATCCGGTATCCACCCCGGAGCGACTCTCTTTGAAAGAGGAGCCCATGGCCAACTGCGCTCGCTATGATGCGCTCCGCCAGGAGGTGGGTCATGCAGCGTCATGAACTCATGGATCTGCTCAAAACGCTGAAGCTCTACGGCATGGTCAGCACCTTCGACGAGACGTTCACCCAGGGGATTCGGCACCAGCAGACAGCCCAGGAGATCTTTGGCCACCTCTGCCAAGCTGAGGCTGCCGAGAGGAAGGCAAGATCTATTCGCTACCAGATGGGGGCGGCCCGCTTCCCGGGCCCTAAGGGCTTGGACGGCTTCAAGTTCGACCATTCTCCTGTCAACGAGCCGTTAATCCGGGATCTTTACAGTGGTCACTTTCTTGAACAGGCCAGGAATCTGATCTTTGTTGGCGGGACGGGAACCGGAAAAACCCATCTGTCCATTGCCATTGGCTCCCACTGTATCAAACTGGGGCATCGAGGACGGTATTTCAGCGCTGTTGACTTGGTCAATCAACTGGAGCAGGAAAAAGAACGGGGTAAGGCAGGTGCCCTCGCCAGTCGTCTCGCCCGAGTGGAGTTTGTTGTGCTGGATGAACTGGGATATCTGCCATTTTCTAAAGCAGGTGGGGCACTGTTGTTCCACTTGATCAGTATGTTGTATGAGCGGACATCGCTGATCGTGACCACCAATCTAAGCTTTGGAGAATGGTCGCAGGTGTTTGGCGATGCCAAAATGACCACCGCCTTGCTGGACCGCTTGACGCACCATTGCGATATCATAGAAACCGGTAACGAAAGCTACCGCTACAAGAACAGAGAATAGCGGCGTTGCCATAAATCCGCTGAGGTTTAGTCTCCAGCTCCGACGAGCAATCGAGGGCCCATTCTCGCCGGAGAAAAAAACTCAGCTCACCTGGTTGCCAGATTCAAATTCAGAGGAGGCAAAGTGCTTCTTTTTTTCGGTTTTCGGGGGGTCTTTTTTCGACGCTGAAGAGGGGTCAATTTTGAACGCTGATTGACAGGCAGGGGCGCAGGTCGTTGTGGTTCGTTGATCAAGCAGGCTTCGCAGAGCAACCATAGCCCCGCTTTTTGTTCACGGAACCAGTCTTTCGTTTCTCCTT
>CAITZN010000459.1 GCA_903896915.1 uncultured bacterium | reverse complement strand
GCAGCCACCAGAGATGTTGCAACGTCTTGTAATCAAGATGTTCTATCATTTTAATTTTCCTCCGGGCCGATGCTGATCTGTTTGGTCATGATGCTGATTTCAGCGATGAGCAGTAGGGTGAACAGGACAAGAAACATAAGAAAGGTGGCCTGTACCGTTCCGGTGGTCAGATTGGTTCTGGCGACGGTAACCGGCAGAAGACCCTGGATGGCCCACGGCTGGCGGCCGACCTCAGCCACCACCCATCCGGCCTGGGAGGCAATGATGCCCAACAGGTAGGTGATGGTTCCCAAACCCAGCAACCATTTTTTCCCCGCCAGCGTCCCTTTGTGGGCGTAATAGAGATAACCGATAAAAATCAGCGGAAAGAGCATGCCGAGGATAACCATGACATGGAAGGCGTTAAACGAAAGTGCCACTGGGGGTACCGCTTCCTCGGGTTTTTGGAGATAGCCGTAGCCGAGAAATTCCTTGTATTCGTTGAAGGTGGCGAGCTGGGTATCTGCTGCCGCTTTGTCACCGGCCTTCTTGGCTTTTTTATAGGCATCCAAACTGGCGACTGCCTTTTTACCCCGTTCCATCTTCTGGGCGGAACCGAGGATGTTGTGTTCGGTATTGCCGTAGACCAGATCTTTCATGCCCGGGACAAAGGAGTTGAAGGAGCGGTTGGCCATCAGGGAGAGGAGACCGGGGATGTGGACATTGAAACCGACGAACGGCTTCTGGTTGTCATAGACTTTTTTATCTCGATTGATAATGCCTAAGGCAACCAGCCCGGCGTTTTTCTGGCCATCGTATAACCCCTCGAAGGCCGCAAGTTTCATCGGCTGGACCTTGGCGATCTCATAGGCCGATTCATCGCCGTTAAAAATGGTGAAAACCGAAGCCAGCAGTCCGAGCGTGGCGGCTACCACGATGGAACGTTTTGCCATGACTGTGTGACGTCCCCGTAGCAGATACCAGGAAGATATCGAGATAACGAACAAAGCTGCCATCAGCATGGAGCTGCTGGTCACATGGGTGAACTTGTTGATGGCGTAAGGAGAGAAGGCGACCTCATAGAAATTCTGCATCTCGAAACGCGCGGTATCAGGGTTGAAGGCCTGACCGACCGGGTGTTGCATCCAGGCATTGGCCACTAGAATCCATACCGCCGACAGATTAGAGCCGACTGCCACCATCCAGGTAGAGAAGAGGTGGAAGCCTTTTGATACCCGGTTCCAGCCGAAAAACATGACCGCAAAGAAGGTTGCCTCCAGGAAAAAGGCAAAGATTCCTTCGATGGCCAGGGGGGCGCCGAAGATATCACCGACCATCCAGGAGTAATTTGACCAGTTGGTGCCGAATTGGAACTCGAGAATGATACCGGTGGCAACCCCGATGGCGAAATTAATTCCGAAGAGCTTCATCCAGAACTTGGTGAGCCGCTTCCATTCTTCATTCCCGGTTTTCACATAGATGGTGTGATAAAATGCGATAATCCAGGAAATCCCCAGGGTGAGCGGCACGAAGAGCCAGTGATACATGGCGGTTAGGGCGAATTGCCCCCTTGCCCAGTTGACCATGCTCAGGTCAATGTTTTCGATCATAATCATTCTCCTTGTACGGGATTAGTATAACCTTGGGCTGACGGTGTCAGTTGCTCGATCACATAATCGGCCCGTTGTCTGTCGGTTGAAAACGTGGTTGCCAGGAAATCAGGAAAGAAGAAAAATTTCAAGACCGCAAATAGAATAAATAGTTTGATCAGGATAATTTTCCACAGGGTCCGTCCCAGGGTCATCTGCCGAAAGCCGTCAAAATAGAAACGGTAGATCTGGGGCAGGATGCTGCGGTGGCCGGTATTATCTTTTTCCATGGAGATCCTCATTGCGGGTCGGTCCTGGAAGATACGATTGTCTCGAGCCTTTTCGGTTCCAGAGGCATGTGCAGAGACGGCAGAAAACAGGAGGCGTCGGTGATCAGTTGCTCAAAATTGACCTGGCGCAGGGTATTGCGTAATTGGTCGCGAGCGTCAAGCCAGACGCGGTGTACCGCACAATGATAGCTTACCTTACAGCCGGCCGGTCGGGCAATGCAATCGTTGAGGGATATTTCGCCGATCATGGTTTCGACCACCTCCAGCAAGGTGATGGCGGCCGGGTTTTTGCGCAGAATAAATCCGCCTCTCGCCCCCTGGCGGATCTCTATCAGGCCGGCTTTGGCGAGATCTTGGGCAATTTTGGCAAGAAAATGGGTAGGGATGTCCGCCTGCTGGGCAATCTCCTGGCGGCTGGTCAGCACTCCCTGCCCCTGTCGTGACAGGTAGAGCATGCAGCGGATTGCATATTCAGCGGCTCGGGTTAATCGCATCGGTTGCCCCAATAAAATAAATAGGATTAATAAGGTCTCATATATTTTATTCGGTGCGGGCTGTCAATGCCAAATTCTGGCTTTAGTCAGAAATTCCCTGACGACAGCGCAGGGCTTGCCGAAAGGAAAGAGTGTCGAAGGCCGTCAGGCAGGCGTGAACACAATAACCTCTCCTATGCGGTGGATGTCTGCCCAAGTTTTTTCAAGGTGGTATCTCGAACTTTCCCGATCTCCACCATGTCATCGAGGTAGGCATCCGCCCGGTCGAGATAGAAGGAGAGGGCCTTGGCAAAGTTCTTACCGACCAGACCGTCGACAAAGACCTGACTGATTTCCCGTTGCCGCTTGAGGACCAGTTGCGAGCGATAGAAAATCAGCCATTCCTCGTTGGACATCGATGCTACGGTCTGTTGCAGGGCCTTTTGCGCCCTGGGTTGGTACATCCAGATGTACATGAGATCCAGGGCATTGACGATGAACACCTTTTCCAGATCTTGGGCGTCTTGATGGATGGCCGCGAT
>CAITZN010000458.1 GCA_903896915.1 uncultured bacterium | reverse complement strand
CGGCACAAATTCCGAAACCTGGTCGTCAACCATCAGTCACGATCACTTTCGGGAAAAAGGTGAATTTTCAACCTACCTGCGATTTCTTGATGAACAATACAGCACCGGACTTGACACCGGCCACTCCGCCCTAGTCATCCCCGGCGTCAAGGGAAGTGCGTTCTGGGCGGACGACCGCATAGCTACCACCCGTGGCGTTCGAATTACGACATCCCTGATCGGCAGCGGAGCTGGGATGCTGGCCGATGCCTCGTTTGTCCAGGCAGCAGTCCACACCAAAGCTATTTATACGTTTTTTGAAAAATGGCGGTGTATTGGTCGTGCCGACCTGGGAACCACTCTGACCGATGACATTTATGGTCTGCCACCTTCGCTACGTTTTTATGCAGGCGGTGACCAGAGTGTGCGAGGATATGGTTACAAAAAAATCAGCCCGACCGATGCTGCCGGGAACGTTATTGGCGGTAAAGATCTGTTCACTTACAGCCTTGAACTGGAACGAGTCCTTTTCGAGGAATGGCGGGGTGCTATTTTTTACGACAGCGGCACGGTCATGAACACCTTCTCCACATTTACGCTGCAATCAGGTGCCGGTATTGGTGTCCGCTGGAACGCACCCTTTGGCCAGATCCGTCTTGACCTGGCCAAGGCGCTCGATGACGAGAGCAACTCCTGGCGAATCCACTTTACGATGGGGGCCGACCTTTGATGAAGAAATGGCTGCGTTGGTTTATCCTCCTCAGTTTTTTGCTGCCGCCGGCAACAATGCTTTTATTTTCCTCTTCCGACCTGGGACTCCGCTGCCTCGTTTCTCTCTGCAACTATCTGAGCGCAGGGCGCGTGACACTCACCTCGGCTACCGGATCACTCTTCAGTTCCTTGCAGCTGCAGGGAATACGCTATGCGGATAACACGGACAGTGTTACCATCGACACCCTGTCGGTAACCTGGAATCCAGCCACATTACTGAACAAACAATTACAGATAGAAAGCATCCACACCTCCGGAATACGAGTACTCCTCGGCCACAGCGAACAGGAGACCATTCTCCCTCCTTTTTCTTTGCCGATCAGCCTGTCGATTCAAAAAATTTCCGCCGAAAAGATAACGGTCCTCTCCGAGCAAAAAGAGGTGGTCTTTATTCAGAGCGGGATCATCAGGCGACTTTCTTTCCAAGGGCAGAACCTCGCCTTTGACGAGCTGTCCCTGTCGACAGAGGAAGCAAGGCTGAAAATTACAGGTCAGATACAAACCACAACTGGGTATCCAACCCAGTTAGCGCTGGAATCGCTATATCACCCTGCTGGATACGAATCCATTGCCAGCAAAGGCTCTCTGTACGGTCCGCTCTACAAGCTCGAATTCGTAACAGATTTCCTTGCCCCGTTCCCCGTTCACATCCAGGGACGGATTGACAATCTGCTGGGCGACCTGACTTGGCAAGCTCGGCTGGAAGGAAAAGAAATTGCGCTGCTCAAGATACATCCGGACTGGCCCGATCAAACTTTTGCTGATGTGATGATCGACGGAAAAGGCACCCTAGAAGAATACACCATCAGTCTGCATTCTTTGGCCGGTTTGCAACAGCTCAAAAAATCTGTGGAGCTTTCCGCAGAAATCCGAGGCAATCGTCTTGGCTTTCAAGTGGCGGAAATCTTTCTCGCCCACGAGAAGACATCCTTTTTGGGAAAAGGTGCCCTGGAATGGAGCCCGGCCCTTTCCTGGCAGGCGGAAGTGACTGGTTCACATCTCGACCCTTCCCTTTTCCTCCCAAACTGGCCAGGTGATTTTTCGTGCAGCTTGAATACCACCGGACGATTAATTGGCAAGGAGATCGAGGCCTCCCTTCACCTGCCACAACTGCATGGAACGTTGAGGAAGTTCCCCCTTTCAGGAAAAGGTGAGGCGAGCATCAAAGGGTCCCAACTGCACATCCCGCAACTCGTCGTATCAAGCGCCGGCTCGACCCTGCGATTAAACGGCAAAGCAACCGAAACAATCGATCTCTCTCTGCAGCTCGATTCAAACAATCTGGCCGAACTGTGGCCAAATTCCCGCGGAAAGCTCCATGCCCAAGGACGGCTTACCGGCAGCCCGGCAAAACCGCAGATCGACCTCCAACTTACAGGAACTGATGTCGGTCAAGGAGGCAATGGGATAGGAAAAATGACTGTGGAATCAAAAGGAACGCTGTCTAAAGATGGTCTTTTCAACACCACCGTCAAAGCTGAGCAGTTGCGCTTCGGCAGCACTGCCCTGAATAAGAGTTGGTTGCATGCGCAGGGATCGATTAACGATCATACAATTACCGTCGGTGGCCAGAATACAGACTTCTCCATGGGGTTCAACCTTGATGGGAAATCAACCGACAAAGGTTGGCAGGGGACTCTTCGCCGGACGTATTTCACTTCTACCCAGTTAGGCAACTGGCAGCAGCGGCATGAAACCTTATTCTCCCTCGCTGTGGATAAAGCAGAAATGAAACCCCTCTGCATCACCTCCTCATCTTCTGGTAATTTCTGTATGAACGGTTCATGGTTGAGATCTTCCGACACCTGGCAACTGCAAGGAATCGTCTCATCGGTG
>CAITZN010000457.1 GCA_903896915.1 uncultured bacterium | reverse complement strand
TCATACCTGGTTAAACTGCTCATGGCCACAGAACGGGGCGCAAAGGTAACAGCAACGACTCTAATCATCTCGGGCAACTGGTTATTGAGCTGAGCGACAGTGTCCTCAATGGATGCCAACGGTCGGGCCAGGTCCATATCAAAGAACTCAGCGAGGCTCTCAACCCCAACCGGCAAGGCCTGACTGAAGGAGACCCGAGGGGTAGGATTGAATCCACTGGAAAAAAGAAGGGGCAGTTTTGCCCGATTCAGGGTGCGAAACACCAACTGAAGCAATTCCAGGTGCCCGTAAAAGCGACTGTCACCCAGACGCGAGTAGTGCACCCGATACGTAAAAGCCTGCTGTGGTTGCGCCCTTTCCAGTCTCGGTAGCGATGTCGGTCGCTCTTGGCTGGATTCCGGTGGGGTATGTACCACCGGCTGAATTGTTTTAAAATCGCAAAGACCACACCCCTGGCAACCATGTACCCGACAGTCTGGTGTATACTGCTGTGCAAAAGCTTTCGCATATTCCTGTTCCAGGAAGGAGTTATCCACCCCGCTTTGCAAATGCTCCCAGGGCAGCACCTCGTTAACTGAACGTCGCCGCAGGTAGTGCTCCAGGTCGATGTTACATTCTGCAGCGGCCTGCCTCCACTGCTCAAGGCTGAAATGCTCAGACCAACTGTCCAAACGAGCACCGTTCTTCCAAGCAGTTTCCAGCAGCCGGGCAAGCCTCCGGTCGCCTCTGGAAAAAACGCCTTCAACCAGTGACTGTTCCGGGTCATGCCATTTAATTTTAAAGCCTTGCCGAGGCAGGAGCTGTTTCAGACGGTTAATACGTTCCTTCGACTCTTCCAGGCTGAGTTGCGGTTCCCACTGAAAAGGGGTGTGCGGTTTAGGCACAAAGGTGGCAACCCCCAGATTGACCTGCACCGGCCGCCCCTTGCCCTGCCAGCCCTGCTGACGGGCCTTTTTCGCCAGAGTAACAATCGCTTCGACGTCTTCTTCCGTCTCAGTCGGCAATCCCACCATGAAATACAATTTGATCAGCTTCCAACCCAGCGTAAAAGCATCCCGGCAGGTGGCGAGGAGATCTTCCTCGGTAATGCCCTTGTTGATGACTTCGCGCAGTCTATCGGTACCTGCTTCGGGAGCAACGGTAAAACCACTTTTCCTGACACGTTTGATCTGCTCCATAATCATTGGTGTCAAAGTTCCGACACGCATAGATGGCATGGAAACAGAAACAAAGTCCTTGGCAAAACGGTCCATAAGTGCCCCCATCAATTCACCCAGGCAGGAGAAATCACCGGTGGACAGGGATAGCAGTGCCAGCTCTTCAAAACCGCTGTTGGTAATACCTTTGTCGGCCAGTTCCAAAATCTCAGCCATGGTTCGTTCTCTGACCGGCCGATAGGTCATTCCGGCCTGACAAAACCGGCAGCCCCGAGTGCAACCACGGGCAATTTCCACCGCAAGTCGGTCATGGACCGGTTGGACCACAGGAACCAGCGGATGATGCAAATAGGGGGCAGCAGGTAGGTTTGGCAGGATTCTTTTCCTGACCGAGGAGTACCCGGGATGCAAAGCCTTGATCGCAACCAAATGACTGTCTTGATACTGTGGTTCGAAGAAAGCAGGAATATACACACCGGGGAGAGAAGCCATCTCCTCGAGAATGGCCCTTCTACTGCGCTGTTCATCTTTTGCGCGTAAGAGAAGATCGGCAAGTTCAACAATGATCTCCTCGCCATCACCGAGGACAATAGCATCGAAGAATTCGGCCACTGGTTCAGGGTTAAACGAGCAAGAACCGCCGCCTAACACCAAAGGGTGCTGTTCAGTGCGCTCTGTAGCTCTAGGCGGCAAGCCTGCAAGATCAAGAATCGTGAGGATGTTGCTGTAACAGAGTTCATACGGCAGAGTGATACCAAGCACGTCATACGTGGCCAAACTGGCTTTAGCCTCAAGCGAGAACAGTGGCTGTCCTTGGTGGCGCAGCTCTTTTTCCATATCGATATCAGGAGTGTAACACCTGTGCGCAACAACCCTGTTCCGGCTATTGAGGATATGATACAGGATCTGCAATCCTTGGTGAGACATTCCTATTTCATAAAGATCCGGGAATATAAGACAAAATTTCAAGGTGGCGGCGTCACGGTGGCTGCTGACCGCATGCAACTCACCGCCGACATATTGACCCGGCTTACGCACCAAAGGGAGTATCCGGTCTAGGTCGAT